>CAYWAX010000001.1:0-20266 GCA_964456425.1 uncultured Nitrospinaceae bacterium
CAACTTATTCATTTCATAATATAGAGATTAAATCATCCAAACTTCAAGAAGTGTTTGGTTCTTCAAGTGAACTTGTTAACAGTAGTCATCATCAAAGTTTAAAAAAAGTTCCAGAGTCATTTCATGTTAATGCTTTTTCTATTGATGGTGTTATAGAAGGAATAGAAAGTAAAGAAAATTCTTATGTTTTGGGTGTCCAGTGGCATCCTGAATCTCTTTTTGCATATATGGAAGAGGATTTTCCTCATTCAAAAAAACTATTTTCATCCTTTATTGAGTCTTCTTGTCTTTATGCAGAATTAAAGAGATAAATATTTTTTAAGATAGGATTATAATTTTGAAATTAGGAATTATCGGGTTTGCTAGTAGTGGTAAAACAAGCTTATTCAATGCTCTGACTGATGGAAAATCTTCTGAAGTTCGTTCTCATTCTTCACGTCTAAATATCGGAGTCGCGAAGGTTAGAGATGAAAGGATTGATCTTCTTTCAAGTATTTTTAATCCTTCAAAAAAGACCTATGCTACAGTCGAATTTGTTGATGTCCCAGAATTGCCGAATAAAGATTCTGTAAATACTCAAAATTCATCACAATCTCTACATGGTGTCGACGCACTTATTATTGTTCTCAGAAATTTTGATGATCCATCGGTTCCTAACCCTAATAATAGGATTGATCCTAAACTAGATTTTAGTGAAATTGTTAATGACTTGATTTTGAATGATCTTATTGTAGTTGAAAGAAGAATAGAAAAGTTAGATCGTTCAGTTAGATTAAAAAAAGATAAAGATGAAATTCAGGAATTAGAACTTTTACGAAAAATACAAGTCTTTTTAGAAGAGGGTAATGTTATAACTAAAATAGATTTGGCAGAGGAAGAGAAAATTATGATTAGAGGTTTTGATTTGCAATCTTCCAAACCTTTTTTGCCAGTAGTTAATATTTCAGAGGAAGAACTGATTGACTCCAAAGATAATTCCTTGAAAACTTTTTCCGAGTTTGATATTGAGCCAGTAACTTTATGTATAAAACTAGAAGAAGAATTAGCGCAAATGTCCAAAGAAGATCAAGAGTTGTTTTTGAAGGACTACAATATAGACTCTCCTGCAAAGGATATGGTGATCAGGTCATCATTTCAACTTTTGGATCTTGATTGTTTTTTGACTGTTGGTGAAGATGAAGTACGTTCATGGCCGATTGTTTCTAATAGTAGTATTTTGAAAGCGGCTGGAACAATACATTCAGATTTAGAAAGAGGATTTATAAGGGCTGAAGTTATCTCTTATAATGATTTTATAGAATCTGGTTCTATGTCTGCAGCTAGAAAGAAAGGCCTTTTACGATTAGAAGGAAAAAAGTATAAGGTCAGTGATGGGGATATAGTAAATATAAGATTTAATGTCTAGGTTATTTTTTCTTTTATTTTGAGAATTCTTTTTAAGGATTTTTTTTCTTCTTCTGGATTAAGCTCAAAATTTTCTATCTTCTTGCATAGAAATTGATAGTTTCTTTCATAATTCTCGAAGTTGTTACATATTAGAGTTATATCCGCGCCAGCATTAATACTCTTAAAAGTATTATTTTTGTTTAATGAAATTGCTTTCATATCAAGATCATCCGTGAGGATAATTCCTTTAAAACATAATTTTTCTCTCAAAATTTTGGTCATAATCTTTTTAGATTGGCTAGAGATATGATTTGGGTCAATTTTTGTATAAATTGTATGACCTACCATAACGCTCATAACACGTTCATATTTAAATTTAGAGTCAATCGCTAATTGAAAGGGAATGAGTTCTTTAGAAGTTAGCATTGCTTCTGAAATATCGCAGATCGGAAGTTCATAATGGGGATCTACACGAATTTCTCCAATACCTGGAAAGTGTTTAGCACATGCTCCAATCATATTTGACTGATAATAACTTATTATTTTTCTTCCTAGATATCCTACTTCTTCTGGATTAGTACCTAAGGATCGGTCTCCTATTACTGTACATTCAGGATTTGTAGATAAATCTAAGACAGGAGAAAAATTTAAATTTATACCCACTTTTTTCATTTGTTTTGCTAGGATGAGAATAGCTTCTTCTCTTCTTTTTTCTTCTTTATATTTTGACAAAGATTTTGCAGATGGGAGACAACTGAAATCTGAAGAGAGCCTACTCACGCGTCCACCCTCTTCATCAATTGAAATAAACAAAGGGATCTTTAATCTGCTATTTAGAGAGGCCTTTTGCAATTCATTAATTAAGCGGGAAAGTTGTTCAGAACTTTTTATATTTCTTTTGAATAATATGATTCCACTAATTTGACCATTTTCGATTCTTTCTAATAAAAATTTAGGTGGAGAAATTCCATTGAAACCAATAATAAAATGCTGGCCTGCTTTTTCATCTGTGGTCCAGTCTTTTATATCCAAAATTTAACTCATAGTCTTAATTGTGAAAGCTTCTGCTAATTTATATCCTCCCTTTATGCCATTTTCTTCTGCTCGCTTATAATGTCTTTCTTTTGCGTTATATTGTTCTCCTATTTGACTCACATGACATTTAATAGACTCAATTTTAGTTTCTATAGTATCTGAAATATCTACAAAGAAATTGGGATCTGTAGAACTTGTATATAGGATATTATTTGTGTGATGTGCTTTTATACCTGCATATGTAAGTTCTGGAAGAAAATGGTGATCTCTAGCATAAATTAAACCTTTAAAAGTAGCGTGACCAACTGCTTGATGATCAGGGTGTTGGTAATGTGGTCTCCAAGGATCATGGGTAACTATAGTGTCCGGTTGAAAATGACGAATTAAAAAAGCAATTTGATTACGAAAAGCTCTAGAGTCTTCTAATTCACCATCTCGATTTCTTAAAAATATGGTTTCTTCAACACCTAAAATAGTAGAAGCTTCTAATTGTTCTCTTTCTCTTATTTCTGCAATTTTATGAGTTGAATAATCTTCTTTAGTTCCTTTATCACCATTTGTACAGATTATAGTCCTAACTGTAGATCCGTCAGAGATCCATTTAGCAATACTACCACCTGCCCCTAACTCGGCATCATCTGGATGAGCCATTATAATTAAAATATTTCTAAATTCTTCATTATTCAAAATATCCTCCCTTCTTTTTGTGCTGTTAAAGTTTTACATATCTTAATTTCAGCTTTTGCAATATTTTCCCAACTAAAGATTCCAGCGTAATCTTTTCCATTTCCCCCCAACTTTTCAGAAAAGCTTTTGTTGCTAGTTAGATTATTAAGTACTAATGCATATTCAGAAGTATTTCCTGCCTGAACTAAAATTCCAGTATGATTTTCTTTGATAGATTCTGAAATCCCTCCAACATTATAGGCAATAGAAGGTAATCCACACGAAGCAGCTTCTAAAGCAACAAGACAAAAAGTCTCATATCGAGAGGGTATTGCTAGAAGATCTACAGCAGAATACCAGTAGCTTAATTTCTCATATGACCTTGCACCAATAAAAGAAAAATTATTATATACATTTAATTTTTTGGAAAGATTGAGAATTCTTTCTACTTCTTTTTTTTGAGAAGTAGATTTGAAATCTTTTGGATAAAGGCTTTTGAGGTTATTGTATTTGTCATTTTTTTTTAGAATTCCTCCTATATGAAGAGCATGAAATTTTAGTTCTGGATTAATTAATTTGAGAAAACTTAAAGAGTGCATATAAAGATCTAGCCCCTTCACTGGGTCTATTCTTCCAACACTTAAAAAGTATTTAATATTATTTTTTAATCCAAGTATTTTCTTAGCGTTTCTTTTTGGACTGAAAAAAAATGGATTAACACCGCATGGAATAATATGAATTTTTTTTGATTTAATAGCGTACTCGTCTTTTATTGTTTTTTTCTCGTTTTCAGAAGATACAATAATTGCGTCACAAAATTCACATAGTTTTTTCTCGGTTTTTATTCTGTTGGTATTTTCGGATAATTCATAATTATAGAGAACATTTTTTTTTTGTTTTCCTAAAGTATGAAAACGTATAATCAAAGGAATTTTCCATTTTTCAGATAATTTTTTTCCTATTATTCCGGAAAGCCAATAATGCGATATTATAAGATCGTAACTTGTTTTTTCTTCTTTAGAGAATGAAAAAAGTTGTTTAGTGAATAGACTAGCGTAGTCGAACAGTTTACTTTTTCTTACTTCTTTTTGTGGACCTGCGAGAATTCGAATTATTCTAGAATTTTTATCTAAAAGTTCATTTTTTTTTAGACGTGGATTATAAAATCTTGTAAAAACATCGATTTCATATCCTAATTTTGAAATTGTTTTTGTTAATTCACGAACATATACATTCATCCCACCTGAAGTATCTCCTCCAAGTAAACTAAATGGATCTGTATGGTATGAGATTAGAGCAATTCTTTTTAACATCGTTATTTATCAATCTATATTTGGAACTATTACAGACCAAATAATGGTGTCTTGAGACCCAAAATCATATTTGTATGATTCATTTCCGCGTAGCATATCAAAATGAGTGATTTTTTCATCAATAGCTTGATTGATGTTATAAGCTAAAAGGACAAGTCCAGAACTAAATTCTGGTGTATTTGTATCATAACCAGAGTTATATAAATAAATTTTCCTATTAAAAATAAATGAAAGAGTAGAGGCTATCGGGTAATTATCTAATTTCAGGAATGATAATCGCAAGAAGTTTTTTTTAGCCATTCTACTTGTCATCTCGAAAAAAAACTTTTTTCTTTTATCGTTCCAAAAATCTGCTTTTTCGGGTTGACTCATTGAATGCAATAAAATGAAAGAGTTTAAGTCATTTTCTAAATTCTCTTTTGACTCGTAGAATTGAATATTTTCATTAGTTTCCACTTTTCTGATTTTTCTCAATAAATTTCGTTTGAATCGTGGTTCTAATTTTTGCAGGTATGTATCCCAAGTTTCCGGAAGTTGAACTATTGGGCAAACTTCCTCTTTAATTAAGTTTAACTTATCCCCATATATATTTTTTAGAAGATTTAATGTAGGAGAATCATTTGGAATTCCTCGAAATTTAATTTCTTTCCATGGAATATCAGAACTATTCAGATACTTGAAAAATAATTCCAGACAAATATCTTGAAATTTATCATGAATAATAATATCTAAATAATCTGATAAGTCTTTTCCTCCAATAAGATGTAAACAGCCATTTTCTTTCAATTCAAAAGGGAAAATTCCAATAAGATTTTCATTTTCATCTCTTATTGTAAAGATTTTTAACTTTCCTTCACCAAATTCCCTCCACCAAGAAAATTGCCATTCTGGAAGGTAAAATGGATGCGGATCTGTTTTTGATTTTAATAACTCTGACCATTCTTTGGAAAGAACTAAAAAAACATTTTCTTTTTTGTGGAGTTCAATTTTGAATGATTGCCCATTTAAATTTATAATTGATATTTGGTTATTTGAAATTGTTTTAGACAATTTGTTTTTCCATTATACAAGAAGATTTTTATAGTATTTATTTAATACCTATGAATTTTGCTGAATTATGGTTTTTGATAGGGTCACTTAATTTTTTACTAGAAAAAAATAAAAAACGTTTATAGTAAAGTGTCTGAAATTGTTGGAATCCTGCTTTGGATACTCCCTTACGTGAAGCAGTATTTTTATGTTCTACAAAGATAAGGGATCTTTTCATTTTTTCTTTTTCGGCAGTTTCTAAAGCTAGGCCTAAAACAGAAGGATAAAGATTATTTCCTCTCCATTTTTCAATTGTGAATGCGTCATATAGGTAGACTTCATCTAAAGATGGTTTGATAGCCATATCGATTTCGTCAACACCTACACTGCCCCGAGATGACCAGATGTAGCTTGCAACTCTTTCATTTATGAGCGCGACATAACATTTTTCGCCACGATCAAACCTTGGGTCTATAATTCTTTTTGACTGTACTTCATATATAAGCTCATTTTCTGGAGAGTTTCTGTCAAGAATAATATTGGTTGATTTTATTTTAGATTCACACCATAGAATTCTTGTCGGATGAATAAAATCATAAAGGCAAAGTTCAACTTTAGATTTTAGTATTGAATTCAAAATATTCAATCGAAAATTCCCTTATCTAAATTCTCTAATTTGTCTAAAATTGGTTCCATAACATAAAAAAATCTTTTATATTCTTTTAAATTGCAAAAATGATTTCGTACGGATTTTACAGTGTTTGGAATATAAGATAAATATCTCGGATTGTCTTTTTCAGTTCTCTGAAAAGCAAATGTTCCAATAGCTTTAATGTTTCTTTGTAGAGCAGTTTCGAATAATGCATTTAAGAATACTTCTTTTGATTGAAAATAAATTCTTCCTCTACTCATCCAAAAATCGTTTATTAACTTTTTCTTTAATTTATCTGTTATAGATACATAACTGTCATAAATTAGAGAAGCTAGATCGTAAGTGATAGGACCTTTTCGTGCATCTTGAAAGTCTAACATTACGATATTAGTTCCTTCCTTAAAAATTAAATTTCTGCTGTGGTAGTCCCTATGAGTTAAAGAAAAAGGAATTTTAGAAATTGAAGAAGAAAGATAAGAAAAAAATTCGTTAAATTCATCATTGTTTGTTTTTATACTTAATAGTTTATTGAAAGCAAACTTTTCAGCATGCTTTAATTCTTTGTAGAAAAAATCGTCTGAAAAACTCTCTAAACACATACTCTTGTCACAACTAATTTCATAATTAGACTGTAATTTTGAAATTAGATAAACACTTTCATTATAATAATCTTCTACCTTAGGATGATTTTCAATCATAAATTTTTCTAATAAATCATCACCACAGTCCTCTAGTAAAATAATTCCATTTGAAGAATCACATTCGTATATTTCTGGAACAGGCAAACTGAGTTTGTTGAAATATTTTGAAATTTTTAAAAATAATGACTCTTCTTCGCGGAAAGGTGTTTTATACACCATGGCAATAGAATTTTTTGAAGTTTGATTTTCATGTTGAATTCGAAAATATTTTCTGTTTGATGCGTCCCCTTGTATACTGGAAATATTGCAAATATCTTCAGGGTAAATGTTTTTTATAAATTTATTTACTAAATCGGTCGCTTTACAAGGCATATTAAACTCATTATTCACTTTTGATGTCTAAAAGGGATAATTTTTTAAGGACTTCATCGTAAGACTGATTCTCTTTCTTCTTAATTTCATAGGTTAACTGCCCCTTATATTTATGTCTTTTTAGAATATGTTGAAATTTTTTCCAATTAATTTTTCCTTCTTTCGGAGGAAGGTGTAAATCATCTTTGCCATCATTGTCATGAAGATGAAAATTAATACAATCTGACAACATACTTTCTATTGAATCTAAATATCTTTCTTTTTCGGTTATAAGTGCATGACCGGTATCAATACAGTTTCTGATGTTAGTGTTTCCCAATGTTTTAATAAAATTTGATAATTTTTCTGTTTTACCGAGTATTGATGGAATATTTTCCAGGGCAATTTTTATTCCTAATTTTTCAGTTAGTTTAATAATTCTTTCTAGGCTAAATTCTAGATATTCATAACTATCATTAATGCCTTTATTAGAAGGAGCAGAGGGGTGAATAATAATTCTTTTTGAACCAAAATTTTCTAAGCTATTAATTGCAATTTTTATAAATTCAATACTCTTTTTTCTTTTTTCTAAATTAGGGCAGGAAATAGATAGCCATTCTCCTTTTCTTGCTTCTGATAGATTGAAGTAAAATGGAGCATGAATACTCACTATGTCTAATGAGAGAGATTTTACCCAATTTTCTAATTTTTTTACAAAAAGTTTATTTGTGAAGTCTAAATGTGGCTTCATTGCCCATAATTCAATTTGACTAAAACCTGCTTTTTTTATTTTTTCTAAATGATCAAAGGTAAGAATTTCGTAGGCAAATAAATGTGTAGAAATTGCAGTATTTGGAAACAAGATTGATTAAATTTCTATTATTTTTAAATTTTTTATAAATAATTGAGTTCTTCTAATTAAGTTTGATGTTTGACATTATAACACTTCCATACTTATAGTTACCTACTATCATACCAAATAAAATTAATTGTATTTGTAGAAATAAGCGGCTTTTTTTAAAATTTTTGTCTTGTATTTCATTTTTAGACATTTTAATTTACCAATATTGAAATGAAGAATACTTAATATGGAGGGTAGTTCTGATGGTTGATGAATTAAGCAAACAAGGTATGCCAATGGATTTCCTGCAAAAAGAGCATTACCAGTCACCACGTCGTGTATTCAGTCAAACAGGAAGTGATTGGCAAAGAAGAGTTGATTTTAATCAAATGCGTATAGATAGGCTAGAACGTGCAAAAGCTATGATGGAAAAGCATGATATGGACGCTATTATAATGTATAAGGGAGAAAATATACGTTATACGGCTTCCGTTTTCCAAGGTAATTGGAAAAATAATATTTTCATTAGATATGCAGTTTTGTGTAGAGGTGCGGAAACTCCAGTCCTTTTTGAAACCGCAGGTTCAGATTACGAATGTGCAAGAATAGATGCCCCTTGGCTTAAAGGGAATATTCGTCCTGCTATCACATGGAAATGGTCTGAAACTGCTGAACAAATGATGGTTAATCGTATGGCAGATTCAGTGATAGATGTTCTAAAAGAAAATAATATTCCTTTAAATGGACGTATTGGAATAGATATTATGGATATGCAAGCATACAGTGCATTTACCGAAAAAGGCGTGAATCTCGTTAATGCATGGCCTGCAATGAGTGAAGCTAGAGTAATTAAAACTCCTGAAGAAATAGAATGTTTAAAAATAAGTTCTACTATTGGGGATACTTGCATGTGGAAAATCAAAAACGAATGGTTGAAACCAGGAATTCGTGAATGTGATTTAACTGCGTGGGTTAATAATTTGCTTTACGAAGAAGGTTTTGATTTCGTGTATGACATTATTGTTGCTTCTGGTGGTAATACTAGTCCTTATCGTCGTTGGCACACAGATAAAATGATAAGGGATGGCGATCTTGTTATCGTTGATATTAATGCGATTGGGCCTGGTGGATATTTTGTTGATTATGTCCGTTGTTTTAAGTGTGGAGGAGATTTTACTAAGAAAGAGCAAGAACTTTATAGAGAAGTTTACGATACAATGTATGCAGGTTTGGTTAATCTTGTTCCTGGAAAAACTTCAAAAGACGTTGCTTCACAATTCCCAGAATACGCAGATGATAAATATGGGACTGTTACATTACAGCAATTTGCGCATTCTATTGGTCTTGATCTTTATGAAGGTATGTGGATAAGTCGTGCTTATAGTTTAGATTATCCGGTAGAAATTAAGGAAGGCATGTATTTTGCTATTGAAACTTTTGCAGGTCATCCTGGTCTTCCACAAACAGTACGTTTAGAAGAAAATGTTCTTGTTGGTCCAGATGGTCCTATAATATTCACAGGAGCATCACATTATGATGAGTGCATTAAAGATTCTCCTTATTTTGATTTTTCATCAAAGTCTAGGGGAGAACCTCGTTTTGAGTTGCCAAGTTAATTAGCTTATTTTGTTCTCCTCTTTTTTTTTTAGAATTAGAGGAGAACAGTTTTTTAATTTCTGTTTTTTTTAAAAAATGACATATAGGAGAATTTGTGAGATGAGCGAACCGTGGAACAATGATATGTGGTTCACAAGTCCTTGGAATTTTGAAGATGAAGTAAAAAAAGATATTACCTTTGATTCTAGTCCTAAGATTCATGATGTTACTCTTCGTGACGGGGAGCAGCAGGCTGGAGTCATGTTCAATAAAGATGAAAAAATTAGAATTGCTGAATCTCTTGCCGAGGTTGGGGTTCACAGGATTGAAGCAGGTATGCCTGTTGTCTCAAAATCAGACGAGCAAGCAATAATTGAAATTGTGAAAAGGCTTGAGGGTTCTAATACTGAAGTTTTCAGTTTTGCCCGATGTATGGCAGATGACGTAAAACGTTCAGCAGATACAGGTGTTAAAGGAATCATAATGGAAGTTCCAAGTTCAACTCATATGATTGAGCGGGCATATAGATGGGAATTAGATAAAGCTATAGAAACCTCAGTACAAGCTACACAAGTAGCAAAAGAGTGTGGTCTTTATACAGTTTTCTTCCCAATTGATTTTTCTAGGGCACCCATAGATTGGGTCCTTGGATTGCTCAAAAAAGTAGCATTAGAAGGACATATGGATGCGTTGGCTATAGTTGATACTTTAGGTGTCCTTAATCCTCACACAGTACCTTATGTTATAAAAAAAATGCGTGAAGTTTTTCCAAACGAACCATTTGAACCTCATTTTCATGACGACTTTGGCATGGGTGTCGCAAATACATTGATGGCAATGGCAGAAGGATGTCAAATGGCTCATACATCAGTAAGTGGCCTTGGTGAAAGAGCAGGAAATTGTGCTTATGAAGAACTTGCCCTTGCAATGAAGACTATGTATGACGTTGATATGGGTCTTAAAACCGAAAGATTTACTGAGGTTTCAAGACTTGTTCAGGAGTTAGCTCAGATAAGTCTTGCGCCAAACCGATGCGTAGTAGGAGAAAATTTATATGATATTGAGAGTGGAATCATTGTTAGTTGGTTAAGGAATTGTGGAAAGGAATTTCCTACTGAATTGGTTCCTTTTAGAGCAGAATTAGTTGGTCAGAGTGAACCTAAACCAGTAATTGGAAAAGGTAGTGGTATTGATTCTATTAACTGGTTTTTAGATCAACTTGGGATAACCGCATCTGAAGAAGAAAAAATGGCTCTTTTGAATGATGTGAAAGACAAGTCACTTGATTTGCATAGACTCTTGTCTCTTGATGAATTTAAAGAACTTGCAGGTGAAAATTAAAGTTTTTTGACGACATTTTCGCTGTGAAGGGAGAATACTCCCTTCACAGTAATTTTATTCTTCGTTTACCTTTCCCTTTTCTTTTGAAATATTAATTTTGAGGATTTTATGAGGGCCGCATTACTTGAAAGTAAGAAGAAAATTAGTGTTGGGACCCAACCTGATCCGATTATTCCAAATGATCATGTTTTAGTTTCAGTTACATCATCAGCCATTTGTGGGACTGATGTCTCAATTTGGGCAGGGAAAATGCCTGCTAACATTCCTTTAATACCAGGTCATGAGTGTACAGGGACCGTAGAAAGTATTGGTTCTGATGTTTCCCGTTTAAAGTTAGGTGATAAAGTTGTTTTAAATCCACTTTCGAGTTGCAGTTCATGTTTTTATTGTGTCAGAGGTTTAACAAACTTATGTCTAAATGGAGGATTGCGTGGAAGAGAAGTTCCTGGCACTTTTGCTGAACTTATTTCGGTCAAAGAAACGGAAGCTTTTGCATTTCCAGATAGTGTGAGTTTTGAAGCAGCAACAAATTTTGTTGGTCTTTACACAGTAGTATATTCTCAAAGGAAAGCTCCTTATATTCCAGGAGGAACAGTTGTTGTTTTAGGTCAAGGTAGTAGCGGATTGTTACACACTCAGCTTGCTAAGATTTCCGGTGCGGAAAAAGTGATCGCAATAACTAGAAGTCAATGGAAGCTTGAAGTTGCAAAAAAGCTCGGCGCTGATGAAATTATTCCTGCTGGTGAAGTAGATCCTGTCAAATCTGTACTTGAACTTACAAATGGATTAGGTGCTGATGTAGTTATTGAGACTGCTGGAGTTGAAGAAACTATGTTGCAAGCTTATGAAATGGTTCGTCCTGGTGGAGCAATTCTTCAATTTGGTATTGGTCCTGAAAAGATAAAAGACATTCCTGGTCAATCATATTATTTCAAAGATATCACTGTTATAGGTTCAAGAGCTGGGTTGCCAGAAGATTTTGAACGTTCAATTAAGCTTGTTTCATCTGGAAAGATTGATTTGGAACCTTTAGTTACACATCAATTTTCATTAGAAGAAATTCAAAAAGGATTTGAATTTATTGATGATGGAGGTGATGGGGGCACTTTGCGTGCTGTTATACAAGTTTCATCTTAAAGAGAAACAATTCTGGGGGATGAATGAGTTTAGAATATCCACTAGTACATGTTAATGATGTATCTCCTGAAAAATTAAATCTGTCAGAAGGATGGCCTGATGCAGATTTTCGCATTGTTCTTGACAGCAAACATGGATGCTCTTCGACTGTTTATTATTCTTTTTTGGCTCCTAAAGCAGAACATAAAAAACATAAACACTATGCATGTGATGAAATGTACTATGTTGTTAATGGTCATGCGTTAGCTGGCGTGGGTCCAGACAAAGTAGAAATTTTCTCTGGACACTATCATTTCATTCCTAAGGGAGTTGAACATTGGATTGTAAACTTAAATAGAAATGAACCACTCATACTTATTGGAATTTATGACCGTTGTCCTTCCTTTGCACAAACTGGATACGAATTTATAGGTGATATTTCTAAAAATGACATAGAACTTTCGTCACGGACTTTAAGTACCAAAAATTTAAAATATCATCTAATACATGATGATTCTGTCCCTCTTGTAAAAGTTTCACGTAAAGAAGGATGGACACAAGATTATTTTTGCGAACCTATTAATAAGAGTCATGGTGCAGAAACATGTTGGATGTATGGATATTTTGGACCTAAAACGATTCATATGAAACATAAACATAGAAATTGTGAAGAAATCTGTTATGCGTTAAAAGGTAGCGGATTCGCTGGAGTAGGAGATGATCGTGTAAATTTTAATGAAGGACATTTTCATTATATTCCAGCAGATACAGAACATTGGCTTGCAAATTTGAGTGATAATGAAGCACTCATTGCTCCTGGTTTTTATATTGGTGTAGGAGGTCTTGATGAGTCAGGTTTTGAATATTTGGGTCCCGTGACAGAAGATGACATAAAATAAAATATAGAATTTTTATATAAAAAGGAGAAATTATGAGCCTTATGTACCCGCTGGTCCATGTAGATGATATTCCTATTGAAAAAATGGAAGAAAAAGAAGGTTGGGCTATATCTGAATTTCGTTTGCCAATATCTGGAGAGAATGGAAGTTCCACAACGGTTTTTCATTCTATTTTTAGGCCAGGTTCAACACATGCAAAACATTTACATACAAATTGTGAAGAAATAGCAGTTTATTTAAAAGGTTATGGGGTAGTTGGACAAGGGGAGGAACGTGCAGAAGTTAAGGAAGGACACTGTAGGTTAATGCCAAAAGGATCAACACATTTCTTCTATAATGAAACTAAAGATGAGGAAGCAGTAGTAGTAGGTTTTTACTTAGGTGCTAAAAGTGTAAAGGATACTGGATATGAATTTTGCGGCAAGGTAACAGAAGATGATCTTAGTATGCCAAGACAGGGTTTGTCAGATGGAATTTTAGTACATCTTGATGATGTAAATTCTGAAAAAATGAATGAGGGAGAGGGTTGGTCTATTACAGATTTTCGTCTCCCTTTAGGAAAACATAATGGGAGTTCTACTACTCTTTTTAGAGCAAGTTTTCAGCCTGGTGCAGTTCATAAAAAACATCTTCACGAGAATTGTGAGGAAATTTATTATATTATAAGTGGTCACGGTCTTGCTGGAGCTGGACCGGATAGAGTTGAAGTTCGTGGAGGACATTTTCACTATATACCCAAAGGTGTAGAGCATTTTCTATATAATTTAAGTGATACAGAGTCAATAGAAGCAATAGGCATATATATCGGATCCGGTAGTGTAGAAGATACCGGTTATCGTTATTTAGGTGATGTAACTAAAGATGATTTGAAAATTTGAATTAGAGAACCTTGATTAAAAACATTTTAGAAGATTGAATTTTTTATGAAAGCTGTTGTTTGCATAGAACCTAATAGATACGAATTTAGAACAGATATTCCAATCCCCGAAATTGGGAAAGGAGAAGTTCTTTGTAAAGTTAGTTCGGTTGCTATATGTGGAACAGATCTGGGCATAATATCGGGAAAATTTTATCCGATGTGGCCACCTGAATGGCCTTTTATTATTGGTCACGAATGGTCTGGTATAGTCGAAAAAATAGGACTTGGAGTAACAGGATTTAAGGTTGGAGATAGGGTTGCAGGGTCTTCAGCTGTAGGTTGTTCTCAATGTAGAAATTGTATGATTGGAAGATATAACCTTTGTTTGAATTATGGAAATAAGGATTCGGGTCATAGACAGTACGGAATGACTGCTCAGGGAGCATATGCTGAGTATATAAATGTAAATGCACGTTCTTTGGTGAAAATTCCTAAAGAAATTAATTTTGAAGAAGCTGCACTTCTTGATACAGCGGGTATTGCACTTCACATTGCAAAGAGAGGTGAAATTAGCGCGGGTGATACAGTTGTTGTAATTGGTCCTGGCGCAGTAGGATCCATTGTTTACCAGTGTGCAAGAGCTTTAGGAGCGGGAAGAGTCATTGTGATAGGCAGAGGTCATCGTCTCCAGAAAGCTAAAGAATTAGGATATGAAGTGATTAATTATGAAAAGCATAATCCTGTTGATGCGATTAAAATCGGAACTGAAGGAATAGGACCTGATGTTGTTCTTGAATGTGCAGGTACGGTTGTGGCTATTCGTCAGGCTATTGAAATCATTAAAAAAGGAGGAAGAGTCGTAATTGGAGGTATTCCTTCTGAAGAAGCTAATCTTCCTTTAAATAGATTTGTACTAGATGAAATTGATGTAGTTGGTTCGCGTGCAGCCCCAAATGCTCTGCCTGAAGTATTATCGCTTTATAATTCTGGTGTACTTCAGCTAAACACTTTGATAACGCACAAATTTAATATGAGTGATTTTTCTGAGGCTATAAAAACATTTGAAGAAAAATTAGATGGTGCATTAAAAGTAATTGTAGAGCCTTAAGTTTAGTTTTGATTGTAACCCTAAAATTTCAAACTTGCTATTTATTTACAACTTGTATACTTTGGTTATGTGATTTGGTTATTTTTAATAGTACTTTTTTCATTAAAACTTTTATTTGTCATATGAATTAGAGAGGATTTTTTAGACATGCAAATTACTGATGCGGCTTTGGAAAAAGTTAAAGAAGTAATGGAGAATAATGGAGGAGGATTCGCAGGGATTCTTATTAGTTTTGAAGGTGGGTATCGATTGGATTTAGTTAAAGAAGGTGATGAAAATCAGTATACTAAAATTGAAAACGATTCTATTGGTGTCTTTGCATTACAGGAACATGTGTCTAGGGCAGAGAGGGCAAATGTAGAATTTGTTAGTGACGGTCCTACGAGTGGATTTAAAGTTACTAGAGATATGCCTGAATCAGACTCTTCTTTAATGTCACAGATTCAAGAGATAATTGACACAGAAATTAATCCTGCAGTTGCATCTCATGGGGGTTCCATTAATTTACTTGATGTTGAAGAAAAACGTGTTTTTATTCAGATGGGTGGAGGTTGTGCAGGGTGTGGTATGGCTGATGTGACTTTGAAAACCGGAGTTTTATCAAGACTTCAACAATTAGATCCAGATATTGAGGTTGTAGATACTACTGATCATGCATCAGGAGAAAATCCATACTATACACCGAGTAAAAAATAAGTTTTTTTAGGATTTAATTTTTATATAGATTATTCGATTTTAAAATTCAGTTTTCCGTGTGCTTCTTTCAAAATTTTTATCGTATTACTTGGTTCATCGGAGATTGCAAAAATGAATCCAAGATATCTATCACCCTCAGGAAGTTGAACAACTTTTTCTCCTAAGGGTATCGTAACTTCTATTTCTTCTATGCCCTCTATCTGTAAACATTTTTCTTTTCCTCTGACCTCTTTAAGTATTCCAGATTTAGGTATAGGTATCATCATTACTCCTGAGGAAGAAGAAATAGGGATTATATCAGGTAATTTTTCACCTAACACATGATTTAGAATAATAGACTCAAGAGAAATTTCATCTGCAAATTTGATTGCTTTTGAACATTTGCCCCCAATTGTTCTACTCGCAATATCGATGATCCAAGGATTTCCTTTACGGTCAATCCTCAATTCTGCATGTATTGGACCATTAGAAAGTTTAATTGCATTTGACGCATGTTTAGTTTCTTCGATTATTTTCTTCTGGGTTGATTGAGGAAGTGTAGATGGGGTGACGTAGATAGTCTCCTCAAAGAATGGTCCTTTAAGTGGTTCAGGTTTGTCAAAAATAGTAAGTGGTAAAAAATCGCCATTTATAATAATTCCTTCAACAGCAACTTCTTTTCCGTCTATATATTCTTCTATCAGAATCATTTTAGATTCATCTTTTCCTCGAATTGACATTTCAGGCAAATCTAGAATTTTCTTGATTCTTAAATATGCATTGGTAAATTCTTTTTGATTGTTTGCTCTTATTACACCCCGACTTCCTGAGAGAAAAGTAGGTTTCATGACGCATGGAAACGAAATAGTTTTTGAAATTAAGTCTGGATTCTCCTCGGAGGATACTAATTTAAATTCTGGATTTCTGAGACCTTCTTCGGATAAAATTTTCCTAAGTTCATATTTGCTTCGGGTAGCCATTACGGATTCTATAGAATGACAAATAAGTCCTAATGAATTTGCGACTATAGCTCCAAGTATTAATGTTTCTTCATCAATTGCTAAGACTCCTTGTATTGGAAATCTTTCTATATGTTTGATGATCTTTTTTTTACTCTGTTCATTTTTCGAATAATCTAAAGTGATAGAATTGCCAGGACTTAGATGGCCTAAAATATCTGGTTGGTCTGTCGCAATTATGGGATTGATTTCAAGTCTCTTAGAAGCATCTATATAGGCACTTGCTCTATAGGTTGAAGTAGTCATAAGTAGAAGTAAACTTTTTTTCCCCATTAGCTTGCGTACCAACCACCATCTACCAAAATGGATGTTCCAGTTATCAAATTACTTGCTTCTGATGAAAGAAAAATACATGGACCAATTAGTTCTTCCATTTTTCCAAATCTTCCCATAGGTGTCCGCTTGCATATAGCGTCGTAAACTGGTTTATCATCCTTAAGAGTATTAGTTAAAGGCGTTTCAATAAAGGTTGGACATATTGCGTTAACTTGTATGTTTTCTTCGGCCCAGTCTATAGCAAAAGAACGTGTCAGTGATATAACACCCCCTTTGCTTGAAGCGTAGGGTGCATAGGTTTGTTTATTAGGATTACGAAAAATAGACCATCCCATTAAAGATGCAATATTTATTATTTTTCCTCCATTGTATTTTTTCATTTCATTTCCTGCTTCCCTTGTCATAAAAAAATAACTTTTTAGATTTAAATTGAGTACTTTATCCCAATCTTCTTCGGTGACTTCGTTTACAGTTTTTCGTATGTTAGTTCCTGCATTATTAATTAATATATCTAATCCTCCTAAATTTCTTGAACATTCTGTTACAATTTCTTTGCAAGCTGAAAAATCAGTGATATCTGATTGAATAAAAGTACATTTTTTACCAAACTTTTCAATTTCTTCTTTTATCTCGCTTTTGTTTGAAATATCAATATCCGTGATTCCAATATCTGCACCTGCGCTTGCAAGACCCACAGCAATAGTTTTTCCAATTCCTCTACCACCTCCGGTGATTAGTGCTTTTTTCCCGTTTAAATCAAACAAATAGTGGGACATTTCCCCCCCTGTATAAAAAAATGAAAGCAATTAATTGTAATTACAAAATTATTTAAGAATATGATGATTTATTTATGTCTGAAAGTTTATCATTAATTCTTATCGATTAAAATTTTTCAAAAAAAGCTTTTTAAGACATAGTCCTTACATGTAAGATTAGATATATTTTCAAATCTTTATAAAGGGCTAAAAGAAATTAATTTTTCTAACGTGCGTGCAATTATCTTTGATCTTGAAGGTGTTTTTTTTGCCGGCGATGCTGTGTTGCCAGGTGCTCGAGATGTAATGAAAAAAATACAAGAAAAAAAAATTCCCCATCGTTTTATTACCAATATATCTAAGCAAAATGTTTCAGAAATTTACGATCATATGCTCTCAATTGGACTAACCCCAGACAGAAAAAATATTATTGGGTTATTAGACTATGCCGGAATATTTTTGAGAAAGATTTGCCAAAATATGAAAACAGTATTTGTAATTGGTTCAGAAGAACTTCGATTTTCTATTTCCAATGCTGGATTTGAAGATTTAACGCTAAAAAATCCAGAAAATGTTGATATTGTTCTGATTGGTCTTGATGAAGAATTAACTTATTTCTCGATGAGTAAAGCTTCTCATTTAGTAGCACAAGGAGCAAAATTTATTGCAATGAACTCAGATGTAAGGAGACCTTCGGGGGCAGGAACTGAGTTTTTGCTAGGAGGTGGTGCTATTGCTGAAGTTATAAGAGTTTCTTCAGGAAAAGATCCTGTTGTGATTGGGAAACCTTCTTCTTATTTATTTGATGAAGCTCTTTCTCAGTTAAATATTCCAGCTGAAATGGTTTTGATGGTTGGAGATAATCTTCGTACGGATATTATTGGTGGAAAAAATTTAGGGATGCAAACAGTTTGGGTTAATCGCTGGGGGAAAATTAAGGGAGACCCAGAAGTAAAACCTGATTTAGAGATTAAAACTATTGATGAGTTACTGTCTAATATATTTTTCTAGATTTTATAAATTCAAATTTCACTTAAAGATTGATTTGTTTATTTTTTTGAAAAGAAATTTATTAAAAAAGAAATGAAGATACTGACTACGATACAAGTGATGACGGGGAAATGGAAACTCCATTTTTCACCTTTTATATTAATATCCCCGGGTAGTCGTCCAAAAAAATACATCTTCGGAAAAACCCATAAAAATAGACCTAGACATATTAAAAAGATTCCTAGCAAGATTAATAACTTCGGAAAATTTCCTAATTGTGGCAAGTTATTTTTTACCTTTTTTAACTAGAATTTTCGTTAAAAGAAAAATCATTTTGAAAATCTTTTGGGACCTTTAATCCGAGATGAGTAAAAGCAAGATCTGAAGCACATCTTCCGGATCGTGTTCTTTTTAAAAAGCTTGTTCGTAGTAAATATGGTTCGACCATATCTACTAGGGTATCCGTGTCTTCATTAAGAGTTGCAGCTAATGCTTCTACCCCGACTGGACCCCCGTTATAAAGTTCGATTATTGTTTTGAGATAATTTCTATCTAATTCATCTAGTCCCTTTTCATCTACGTTTTCCATTGCAAGAGCCTCTTTTGTAGATTCTAAAGTTATGTTTTTCGTGCCTTTTGAATGTATATAATCACGTACCCAAAGCAAGAGACGATTTGCTGTTCTAGGAGTACCTCTACTCCTCTTTGCGAGTTCTGAGGAAGCTTCTTCTTGGATTTGTATTTTAAGACGTTTTGCGCTTTGTTTTATAATAATTTCTAATTCTTTCTCTGTATAAAAATCAACGTGATACATAAGATAAAATCGATCTCTAAGTGCTGCTGTGATTGACCCTGGTCTTGTTGTGGCACCAACAAGAGTAAAATGTTTTAATGAAAAATTCATAGTTCTTGCCATTGGTCCCTGATCTATTACGAAGTCTACCTGAAAGTCTTCTATTGCAGGATATAAAAATTCTTCTACAGCACGAGGAAGTCGATGAATTTCATCGATAAACAAAATATCTCCCTCTTGCAAGCTAGTAAGTATTCCCATTAGGTCAGCGGGTCTAGACAAAGCTGGCCCAGATGTTTTCACTAAGCGAGAGTTCATTTCTTCTGAAATAATATGAGATAACGTAGTTTTCCCAAGTCCTGGAGGACCATGAAATAAAATATGTCTGACAGGTTCTTCTCTTTTAAGAGAAGCATCCATAGCGATAGATAATTTATCTATAAGGTTCTTTTGTCCTACGTATTCAGAAAGTTTCGTAGGTCTTAGAGATAAAAATTTATCTTCTTCCTCTGGGTTCCCTTTTTGTCCGGAGATACGTCTTTCAATAACCAATTTGAACCTCTTAATTACTTAGACGAAATACCTCTTCTAAAATATCTTCGGTTGATGCTTCATTGTCTATTTTTTGAAGAGCACGAATTACTAAATTTTCTGCTTCACTTCTTTTATAACCTAATTGTGTCACTAAGACTTCCGTTGCCTCAGAAGTATTTGAGTTTTGAATGGGTGGGTTGTCAATTACATTTCCAATTTTAGATTTGAATATCTTTTCAAATTCTTGAGACTGAAGTTTCGATACAATTTGCTCGGCTTTTTTTTTGCCAATACCCGGTAGCTTATTTAAAACTGGCAAGTTAGAATTTGCTATAGCATCAGCAATCAAATCAGGCGAAATACCTAATGCTTTTATTCCACTTCTTGCACT
>CAYWAX010000001.1:20276-68872 GCA_964456425.1 uncultured Nitrospinaceae bacterium
CCAGGAACTTTAATAAATCTAATAAAAAAATCCCTTTCTTCTTTCGAAAGAAATCCTATTAGCCTTGGTATCATTTGACTAGATGTAACATTACCTTCTAGATAATGATATGTATGGAACTCTAGGAATTCATTTCCTTCCATTTTTTTTTGTATTTCTGGTATCGCGTATACTCCAATATACATTTCATATGTTACACCTGTATCGATAGAAACAGAGACAGTGTCATCCTGTAATTGTTCTATTTTTCCAGAAATTTTACTTATCATTCTATAACCATTAAAAAAGTTAGTTTCTAATTAAATGACGGTCAAAATCACAATATGCAGTTGCAATTGCATCAGCAAGATCAGGTGGTTCAGGTAAGTCAGATAAATGGAGACGTTGTTGGACTACCATTTGAACTTGTATTTTAGTTGCTCTTCCAATACCTAGTAGAGATTTTTTTATTTCAGTTGCCGAATAATGATGAACAGGAATTTTTTCTTTAGATGCAGCAAGCAAGATAACTCCTCGCGCATGACCCATAATAATTGAAGTTCGTGGGTGATTGTAGTGGCTATATAAGTTCTCAACTGCCATTACATTTGGTTTATGTTCCATGATTATTTTAGAAAGGTCAGTATATAAGTTGCAAAGTTTGATTTCTAAAGCATCTTTTTTTTTGTTATTCAATACTCCCCCTTCTACGAGAACAGGGTCCTTTCTTTTGTCTTCTACTCTCAGTATAGCATAGCCAGTACATGAAAGACCTGGATCTACACCTAGAATGTAGTAAGGAAATTTTTGTGTATTCATCTAAAAGTATTTCGTTTAGGCGGCAATTCTAGAGAGTTACTTTTTCCATTTCTTCATCAGAAATATCAAAGTTTGCATAGACATTTTGAACATCATCGTTATCTTCAATCGATTCAAGTAAACGTAACATTTGTTCAGCTTCTTTTCCTTCAAGTTTTATAGTTGTTTTTGGAATCATCGAGACTTCTGCTGATTCAGGTACGAACTTATTTTGTTTAATTTCGTTAAGTATAAATTCAAATTTGTCAGGAGTAGTATGAATTTCGTAAAAATCATCCGTAACCTGCATATCGTCCGCTTCTGATTCTAGAACTATTTCCATGAGACGGTCTTCATCTTCATCATTTTTAGGAATCAGTATGAGTCCTTTTTTTTCAAAGTTCCAGGCAACTGCATTTGGTTCTGCCATGTTTCCAGAGCCTTTAGTCAACAAATGACGAATTTCTGAACCTGTTCTGTTTTTATTGTCAGTTAGTACATTGATCAGAATAGCAACACCCCCGGGCCCATATCCTTCATATGAGAGTTCTTCATAGGTGATACCGTCTAAATCTCCTGTTCCCTTTGCAATTGCTCGAGTTATATTATCCTGAGGCATATTTGCAGATTTCGCTGCTTGTACGGCAGTTCTTAGTCTAGGATTCCCATCTATATCCCCACCCCCAATTCTAGCAGCAATAGTTATCTCTTTAATTAGCTTTGTGAAGATTTTCCCTCGTTTTGCGTCCAAAGCACCTTTTTTACGTTTTATTGTACTCCACTTGGAGTGACCTGACATGCTTTATTTTTCTCCCTGGATTATTGATTCAATAGTTATGATAACCTACTAATTTTTAGCATGTGACTTAAATATAGTAAAGAAGTTTCCTGTTCATGATTTTAAATAATTTAACGATTATCTTTTTTACATAGACTTCGAATTTATGTAATGGTATTTAAAACACATAGTATATCATTGAAAGGAAATAATGGTGGACCCTCTCGAAAGAGGAAAAAAGACTATAGAGATAGAAATAAATGCCTTGCAAAATCTACCTGATCGTATGGGAGAAGACTTTGTTCGTGCAGTTAAATTGATTGTAGAATGTAAAGGACATGTCGTTGTAACTGGCATCGGGAAAAGCGGACTTATAGCACAAAAAATTTCCGCTACTCTCGCTAGTACAGGCACTCCTTCTTTTTTTATTCATCCTGTAGAAGGAGTCCACGGCGATTTAGGGATGGTTAAAGATGACGATGTAGTATTAGCTTTATCTTTTAGTGGTGAAACGGAAGAATTATTAAGAGTTTTACCAGTTTTTGCTAGACTTGGGATGGATCTAATTGCAATCACTGGAAATAAAAATTCTACACTAGCGAAACAAGCAGTTTCTTTTTTGGATGTATCTGTTGAACAGGAAGCTTGTCCTATTAATCTTGCTCCTACTGCTAGTACAACTGCTACACTAGCAATGGGAGATGCTCTCGCAATGTCTGTTTTAGAAGAAAAAGGATTTCGTCCAGAAGATTTTGCACAATTCCATCCAGGGGGAGTTTTAGGAAGGAATCTTATAAGAGTAGAAGAGATTATGACAAAAGATTTAGATATTCCTTTTGTCGATGAAAAAGTTTTAATTGAAGAAGTTGTGAAAGAAATAGGACTTAAAAAGTTAGGAATGACATGTGTGGTAGATCAATCAAAGCGTTTAGTTGGTATTATTACAGATGGAGATCTACGAAGATCTTTAGAGACAAAAATCGATTGGACTTCTGCTTGTGCGAATGAATTAATGTCTAATATCCCTCATCGAATTAACCCAAAAGAAATGGCAGCTGTAGCATTGCATCGTATGGAATCATCTTCCATTACTTCTCTTGTTGTGTGTAACGAAGATTCAGATGAAGTGGTTGGGGTAATCCATCTCCACCAAATTCTTAAGAAGGGTATTGCTTAGTTCCTTAGATTTCTACAATAAGAAGAACTGATGAAATAATCATTATAAGAATTGCAGTTCCATAAAGTATCTTATTTGGTAAAAATTTTATTAAAATTCTTCCTACAGAAAAACCTAAGACTGCTGGGAAAATTCCAATCAAAGATTCTATAATAATCTTCTTGTTAAATTGTCCCATACCGCTCAGTGCTCCCACCTGAACCAATGAAAAGAATAGAGTTGCGATATATAAGATTTTTATGAGTTCTGTTTTTTTGATTCCTAAACTGTCGAGAAACATCACACATAAAGCACTTCCCGTGTAGGAAATTCCACTAAACCATCCACCAAAAAATCCTGCAAAGTAAGTAAAAAAAATCTCATCTCTCATGTCCAAATGCACCCGTAGTTTTGAAATACTATGTATTGCGAGTAGGAGAAGAATAAAGCTAATGAAATATTTAATGAATGTTGCTGGAAAAGCAACAAACGAAATTACGCCAAGTATAGTTCCTAAGCATCCTGCGCCAATAAATGGAAGGTATCTCTTAATTGATGTAAAAGATATCCCAACATAAATAGAACGAAGTAACATAAGAGCTAAATTTGGGATTGCGAGATATATAATTGATTCTTTAATTCCAATAAACGCTCCGAGAGTTGGGACGGCAAGAAGAGCAAAATCAAACCCGATTGCACCTTCAAAAATTGAAGAAACAAAGATTATTAGTGGTTTTTCCCATTCTATTGTTAGCATTATTCTTTCTAATTTTAAAAAGTTTATAGATTAAGAATTGTTTGAGCATTTTTATGTGAAATATTGTCATATTCATCACTACTTAGTCCTGCATTTTCCAATGTTTTCACTATTTGCTCATCCGTCATATCATAGGGCAAATCAGTTCCAAGCATAATTCTATCACTTCCGATAAGATCCACGAGAAATCGAACTACAGGAGAGTGAAATAATAAACAGTCGAAGTAAAAATTTGATTTCATATATTCAAGAGGCGATTTTTGTATATTTTGACATTCTTTTCGTACTTTCCAGCCATGCATAAATCTTCCTGCGAGATATGGTGCGGTTCCTCCACCATGCAAGAAGATAAATTTTAAATCAGGAAGACGGTCAAAAATTCCTGAGAAAATAAGCCTTCCAATGCTATTTGCGCTTTCTGTAGTAAATCCAACTAAATTGAAAAGATAGTAATCTTTCATTTCTGACATACCAGCTGGGTTTGCAGGATGAACGATAATCGGAACTTTCAAAGATGCTGCTTTTTCATAAATAGGAAAAAAACATTCATGATCCAAGTACCTACCGTTTACATTTGTTCCTAAGAATCCACCTTTTAAACCGAGTTCTTTCACACTACGCTCCAGTTCTAGCGATGAAAGATTTCCATCTTGAGCAGGAAGGGCAGCAAATCCTGCAAATTTCTCTGGTCTTTCCTTGATAATTTTTGCATACGCATCATTCGATACTTTGCATAACTCATTCGCAAGTTCGGAGTCGGCCCAATAAACACCTGGATTTGAAGAAAAAGAAAGTATATTCATATTAAGACCCATCTCTTCCATTTTTTTCAGTCTCAAATCAACATCCGTGAAATTTTGCAGATTGCCAAAAGTCAGGCCTTTGACAATTATTTTTCTATCTCCATCACTGTTTTCTTGCACTTCTGCTCCAAGTCGTGCGCGTTCTTGTTTTATTAAATTGACATATTCATTAGGGTAAATATGACAGTGAATATCTATATGCATTGTAACTTCTCCGAGTAAGGAATGATTCACCATAGAATCTAAACATTTTGTTTAGACATTTTTGTAATTATAATGTTTTTGAAAAATTAAGTAACCGTGCATTTTATTTATCGGTCATTTCTTTTCTATGCAATGCAGTTGTAAAATAGCTAATAATTTACTAGGAGAATTCTTGAGTACTAAAGAACAAAAGAAAATTTTCTTAATAGATGGTTCGGGATATATGTTCCGAGCTTATTACGCGATGATGCGGCAGAACTTAAGAAATTCGAAAGGTACCCCCACTGGTGCCGTTCTTGCTTTTACTCGAATGCTCTTAAAAGTTATTAAAGACAAAAAACCTGATTATGCTGCTATTGCTTTTGATAGACCTGAACCCACGCATAGACATTCTATTTTTCCTAAATACAAAGCAAACCGTGATGCTGCACCAGAAGATCTAGTTTCGCAAATTCCGTTGATTCATCGCGTTGTTGAGATCTTAAATATTCCTCTTCTTGTAGAGGCAGGTTTAGAAGCAGACGATCTTTTAGGTTCTCTTGCACACGAAGCTTTGAAAGAGAAATTTGAAGTTCTTCTCATAACTGCAGATAAAGATTTTGCACAGTTAGTGAATGAGAAAATTCGTATATGGGATCCAATGAAGGATGAAGAATATGGTCCTAAAGAAATCGAAGAAAAATGGGGAATTGCTCCTGATAAATTTATAGACATTCAAGCACTTATGGGTGATTCCACAGATAATATTCCTGGTGCGCCAGGCATAGGAGAAAAAACAGCAGTTTCCCTGATTCAAGAATTTGGGAGTCTAGATAATTTATTGAAATCGGTTACAAAAGTGAAAAGACCTAGGCAAAAACAAATCCTCGAAGAAAATAAAGATTTGATTTTGCTTTCAAGGGAACTTTGTAGAATTAAGTGTGATGCTGAACAGAAAAATTCTCTGGAGAATTACAGATTGAAAGATGCAAATATTGAGTTAGGGAGAGAACTTTTTATAGAAGAACTTGAGTTTAAAAATATTTTAGAACAACTTCCCGGTTATGAATCTAGTGATTCGAAAACAACAGAAGATACAGAACCTTTGATTCAAAAAAATGAAAAGTACAGAAAAATCATATCAAAATCTGATTTAGGAAAACTTATCAAAACTTTGGAGAAGAGTACTTCTTTTTCCATAGATCTTGAAACAACGTCTTTAGACCCTAAAGAAGCTGAAATTGTTGGTTTGAGTCTGAGTGTTAGTGCAGGCGAAGCATTCTATATTCCTGTTGGACACAAGAATGAACCGAAAAGTGAGCAACTTTCTTTGAAACTAGTAATGAAGGAACTCTCTCCTTTCCTACTTTCTGAAGAAAAGGAGAAAATTGGTCAAAATATAAAGTATGATATTTCCGTTTTTAGAGAAAATGGATATGAAATCAAAGGAAAGATTTTTGATACTATGCTGGCTTCTTATCTCATTCTATCTAACCGGACGAGTCATGGATTGGATCATCTTGCAGAAGAATATTTTGGTATTTCCACGATTAAATATGTGGATATTTGCGGGAAAGGTGCTAAGCAGATTTCTTTTTCAGAAGTTTCCATTGAAGATGCAACGCAATATGCCTCTCAGGATGCAGATATTACCTTTCGTTTAGCAGAAAAAATGAAAGAACAATTGAAGGAAGATAAACTGGACGAATTATTTTCTGATTTAGAAATTCCTCTGTTAGTAATTTTATTAGATATGGAGACAACGGGAATTCGATTAAATGTAGACCTTTTGAATAGAATGAGTTCAAAGTTAGAAGTTGAGCTAGAAGGGATGACCAAAAAAATATATGAGTTAGCTGAAGAAGAGTTCAATATTAATTCTACAGTACAATTACGTCGCATCCTTTTTGAAAATCTTAATCTTCCGATAATGAAAAAAACAAAGACAGGTGCATCTACAGATATTGATACACTAGAAAGATTGTCCCACCTTCATGAATTGCCCAATATGATTCTTCAATATAGACAACTTACAAAACTAAAAAACACGTATGTCGATGCTCTTCCAAGACTTGTGTATAAGAAAACAGGTAGAATTCACACTCATTTTAATCAAACTATTACTGCAACCGGTCGTTTAAGTAGTTCTGATCCAAATTTACAAAATATCCCAATTAGAACAGACCTTGGAAAAGAAATCCGATCTGCATTTATTCCAAAAGAAGGTTGGTCTATTTTTGCATGTGATTATAGTCAAATTGAACTTCGAGTGTTGGCACACTTTACACTCGATCCGAGTTTAGTAGACGCATTTTCTAAAGGAGAAGATGTTCATTCTACTACTGCTTCCGCGGTATTTGGTGTTTCACTGAATGAAGTAACATCAGAAATGCGACGAATTGCAAAAGCCGTGAACTTTGGAATAATTTATGGCCAAGGTGCATTCGGTCTATCTAAAACACTTGGAATTCCTCAGAGTGAAGCTCGTTCTTTTATTGAAAAATATTTTGAACGTTTTGCAAGTGTCCCCGCATTTGTCAATAAGATAGTCGAAGAAGTTAAAGAAAAAGGATATATTTCTACTTTGCTTGGGAGAAGAAGGTACATTCCTGACATTGAAAGTAGAAATCAGAATTTAAGAAGAGCTTCTGAGAGAACTGCAGTCAATTCTGTTATTCAAGGGAGTGCGGCAGATATAATTAAAAAAGCGATGGTTGATATTTTTACTAAATTAGAAACTGAAAACAAACAAACAAAAATGTTAGTTCAAGTACATGATGAATTACTGTTCGAATCGCCTCGAAAGGAATTAGAGTCCTCCATGGAATTCGCTTCAAGCGAGATGGAAAATGCAATTTCGTTAGAAGTGCCAGTGGTAGTCGAAGTACATGCTGGAAAGAATTGGGGAGAGTTGAAATAGCATTCCCCTGCATGTATACCTACCGATTTGCAGTATACGCTTCATTTTTTATGGAAAGTTAAATGAGTAATTTATATGCCATTGGTGATATACACGGACATATATCGGTCTTAGAAGAGTTATTTATTTCTGTCCCTTTTCAACAAAGAGACGAGATTATTTTTGTTGGAGATTATATTGATCGAGGTCCTAATTCTTCAGGAGTAGTAGATTTTTTGATAGACAAAAAAAAAGAATTTCCTGAAATTATTTTTCTTAGAGGAAATCATGAAGATATGTTTATTGATTTTTTCGAAGGCACATATCGATATCAAAAAGATTTTTTTGAGGAAAAGGTTGGAGTAGAAACTTTGAGAAGTTATGGTCATATTCCTGGAACATCATTCACTTTGTCTCTAGAACATCAAAAGTTTTATAAAGAATTATTGTTTTTTTACGAGACCGAAGATTTTTTATTTGCGCATGCAGGTTTTCGTCCGGGAATTCCGATTTCTGAACAAGAAAATAGTGATATGATTTGGATTAGAGAAGATTTTATAGGTGCAAAATATGATTTTGGCAAACCGGTTGTGTTTGGTCATTCTCCTATGTACGAAATTCTGGATGAACTCCCTATTTTATTGGGTATCGATACAGCTCTTGTTTTTGGTGGGAAACTCACCTGTGTAAAATTACAAAAACGAAAAATAGTAGAAATTTTTCAAATAGGACAAAAAAATATTGAATAATCTTTTCACTAAAATATATTTTGAAATTTTGAGGACTTCATGAAGTCTTCGATTGATTTGAAAGAAAAAGATATCCTTTCTTTTTTTGCTGACAAACATTCTCCAGTTTTATTTCGAGAAGTTGTTTCTGCCCTTGGCATTTCTTCCGATGAAAGAGGATTGTTCAGAAAAAAACTTCGCGGTTTGGTAGAAGAAGGAAAACTTGTCAGATCAAGGAGAAAGTACTCCATTCCAAAAAATATGCCGACAGTTCGAGGTATTTACAGAGGAAACAAACAAGGATTTGGTTTTGTGATTCCAGAGAAAGATGGCATTCAATCTGAGGAAGATTTATTTATAGGTCCCCGTTCTTTTTTAAATGCAATAGATGGAGATTTGGTTCTTGCTAGGCAGGAAAAAATGGATCCTGATGGGAGACGTGCCGGTAGAATTGTCGAGATAATTGAGCGTGGTAGAGATCACATTATAGGAAAACTTCTATTTTCCGGAAAACGTGCTTGGATTGAACCCCAAGAAGATAAGTTGCCTTTCAAAATTATAGTCAATTCCAAGAAAATTAAAAAAAATAATGTGGGTGAATGGGTAGAGACCAAAATTAGTTCTTATCCCAATCCAAAGGAAGATGGGAAGGGGGAGATAACAAAATATTTTGGTTCACCAGGTGATCCAAAAACAGAAGAAAAAGTGATATGCGAAAAGTTTGGTCTATTTCAAGAATTTTCTAAATCCGTACTACAAGAATCTGAAAAATATTCTCCTATAGATGAGAAAAAGGAACTTCCTGAAGAAGTTGAGGATTGTAGGGGTCTTGAGGCATTTGCGATAGATCCTATAGACGCTAGAGACAGAGACGATGCAGTATCTATCGAATCACTGCCGAAAGGAGGGTGGCGTTTAGGAGTACATATCGCAGATGTAAGTTTTTTCATCAAAGAAGGTTCCCTTATTGATCAAGAAGCGATGCAAAGAGCCAATAGTGTGTATTTCCCGCATAAAGTGTTTCCGATGCTACCAAAGAAAATCACAAATCAGATCTGTTCTTTAGACGAAAATAAAGTCCGAAGAACGATGAGTGTTTTTTTAGATTTCAATGCATCCGGAAATCAAAAAGGATTTCGCGTAGCACAGACATATATTAAATCTTTTGCTTCGTTAGACTACGAAAGTGTTGGGGAGTTTTTAAACGGGGAACCTGTTTCCAACCCTACACAGGTACTGAAAATAAAAGAATTAGAAAAATCTCTCCTGCAGTTGTCGAATCTCACTCAAAAAATGCGTTCAAAAAGATTTCAAAATGGAAGTTTAGATTTTGATCTACCAGAAGCAAAAGTTTCTATAGATAAAAACGGATATCCGACAGGGATTAAACGTTCTGATAGGAATCAAGCACATATGCTTATTGAAGAGTGTATGCTTGCAGCGAATACGGCAGTTGCAGAGTTTCTTGGTACAGTTCGATCAGAGAGTATATACCGCATTCATGAATGTCCTTCCGAAGACAAGGCAAATTCTTTTCGAAATCTTGTTTCAAGACTAGGGTATCCTGCCCCATCGACGGAGATGCTTCTTAAACCCAATGGATTTCAAGAAATACTGAATCTATTTCGAGGGAAAAAAGAAGAAAGATTTATGAGCCTAGTAGCACTGCGAAGTATGAAATACGCTAGATACCACCCGAACCCGGGACTACATTTTGGTCTAGGAATCGAAAAATATACCCATTTTACTTCTCCTATACGCAGATATGCAGACCTAGTGGTACATCGAATTTTGAAAAAAAGATTATTTGAGAAAAATCAAAGAAAAAAGAAAGCAAGTTTCTTATCTCTTTGCGAAAACATATCTGAACAAGGACGTAAGACAGAAGAAGCAGAGAGAGAAATGATCAATTTTTATAAAACACTATTTATGAAAAAATATATTGGGAAAGTATTTAAAGGACATGTATCTGGAACCACATCTTTTGGTATTTTTGCAGAATTGGATGATTTTTTTGTAGAAGGGTTAATTCCATTAGAGTCGATCAAGGATGATTATTATGAATTTTTTCCTGATGATTATTCAGTTATTGGAAAACGAACGAATAAACGTTATCGATTAGGCGATCCACTTGAAGTTCTTGTAGAAGATGTGGATTTAGATTTAAGAAGGATTTCTTTTGTGTTATCTGATTTCGTAAAAAAAGAAAAGAAACCAAAGAAAAAGGGAAAAATAACGAAAGCACGTATGAAAGTTAGAAAACGAAAAGCAATCGGAAAAAGAAGGAAGAGATAAAAATAGTAGCCAAATTAGGAAGAATCGATTATATTTAGTTTTCGATCGAAGGACCCAGTGGGTTTTCTTCGATTTTTTTATTTAAAATTGTGAAAAGAGGAAGTCATGAGCGGAGTAAAGATTATATCCGTGAATAAAAAAGCAAGAATGGAATTTGCGGTGGAAGATACCTACGAAGCAGGCATGGTGTTAACCGGTACCGAAGTGAAATCTATTCGTGAGGGACACGTCAGTCTTAAAGAAAGTTTTGGGGACGTGAGGGACGGTGAAGTGTGGCTAGTTGATTGTCATATTAACCCATACGGACACGGGAATGTTCATAATCACGAAACTACAAGGATTCGAAAGCTTCTTTTCCATAAAAACGAAATTCGCCGTTTGATAGGAAAAATTAACGAGAGAGGATATGCGTTAGTTCCCCTAAAAATGTATTTTAAGGCCGGAAAGGTGAAACTTGAAATAGGTCTCGGAAAAGGGAAAAAGATGCATGATAGGCGTGAGGACTTAAAAAAACGTGATGCCAACCGCGAAATTGAACGTGCCCTTCGTGACCGACATAAAGGAAGATAGTTTCCTAGGAGATTGTGTGATGAATATTTTTACTGATTATACACTTAGCTGGTGGCAAATGGGTTTGGTGAAATATTCCTCTTTTGCTTTGGGACTGATGATAGGTTCCATATGGCCTCTTTTTTTTAAACGGTATCGTCTGTTCTTTTGGATGTTTATCATTGGATCTTGGATCTATCTTATTCCCTTAGGGATACAATTGATGTTTTCATAATCTTCTTTTTTTGTAATGATGGTCTTTTACATAAGTTCACCATGTGTTATATCGCATTCCCACAAAACTTTTGGTCGTCGTTTTGTGGAGAATCTTCATTTATGGGGGCGACCTGGTTTCGACGGGAGGATTTGAAGTCTGAGCTGCGTGTCGGGGACGCCACTTGGCCCCGTTATCAATGTGGCAAAACTATACCAGCAGATAAACAGCTGGCTCTCGCAGCCTAGATTGCGAGCGTCTCTCCTTTTTTTGTCCGTGAGATTGGAAGAGACGACGTTAGCGGACTAGTTTGAATTTTCTTCTGTTCGTAGGGAATTTGAGCGAAATTTAATCGAACTAGCTAGGGTGACTGCACTCTGGCGAGCGCTAACCCCGGCGAATCTTTAATCGCCAGATACACACGTAGACGCTCACGGCTGAAACCTTGCGGACGCGGGTTCGATTCCCGCCGCCTCCACCAAATATTTTCTGCTTCTCTATCTTTTTGTTTTCGTTTTTATTCAGAATTGTAGGCCATATTGGGCCTATGAATTCTTTTACTAAAATTTGCATACTTTTTCTTATCTTCTCTGTAAATTTTTCTCTTGTTTATGCAAAACAGTCTTTGAGAAAAAACAGGATACATCAAGAGGCTCTTTCTGCTGCTAAGAAAGGAGATTACGGTGTTGCTTATCGAAAATGGCTCTCTTTAGCGAAAAATGGAAATACAGATGCACAGTATAATATTGCAACGATGTATATAAGAGGCGATGGTCTACAAAAAAACAATAAATTGTCGTTATACTGGTTTTTACAAGCGGCAAAACGAGGACATGTTGAATCGCAATTTATGTTGGGTAAGATATATTATGATGGAATAAGTGTAAGGAGAAGCTATACAAAATCATTCGCATGGTTACATAAAGCGGCAAAACAAGGACATTCAAAAGCGAGAAATAATCTTGCTTTAATGTATTACCATGGTAGAGGAGTAAAAAAAGATTTAGGGAAAGCTTTTAAATGGTCTTTAAAAGTATCTGAAAATAATTTAATTAGTACTGAACATCCTCTGGGTCAATAATTTTCCAAAGATACCAAACCGCAACGGTTTTATAACCTTCCCATTTTTTAGAAATTTTTATTAAGTTCGGTATTTTGGGTTCCTTGATTTTATAAATACGTACCGCACTATTTACAAAGCCAAGATCTTTGACAGGAAGAACATTAGATCTATTTAACTGGAAAATAAGGTACATCTGTGCAGTCCATTCTCCTATTCCTTTGAGCACCGTTAACTTTTCGATAATAGTTATATCATCTAGATTCTGAAATCCAGAAAAATACTTAGGTTCTTCTACAAATTTTGTAGAAAGAATCCGGAGGTATTCTACTTTTTGACGAGATAATCCTGAATTTCGAAGGGTAGAATCTTTTGCAGAATATACCCCTTTGGGACTAAATCTATCGATATTGGATTTTAGTTTTTTAAGAACGCTTGCTGCAGCAGCTACTGAAATTTGTTGTCCAATAATCGATTTGGCTAACGTTTGAAAGGGGGTGAAATTTCTTGTGAGAAACTGTGTGTCACCCGCTTTTTGCATGACTTTTTTTAAAATGGGATCTTTTTTTGCAAGTTCTCTTTTCGCTTTATCCCAGTAAAAAGGTTTTTCATTGTATTTGGTTAACATAGGGTCTCAACCAAGAGAAGAAAATCAAAAAAGATTTTAAGGTTTTCCAATTAACGATTTTCGAAAACGGTGGGTAACCGTGATTCCATCGATGGGAGGCATGATAAGAGGAAGGTCTTCTTTAGCTACCCTAATATTTATAAAAACAGGACCTGTCCCGCTGATAATTTCTTGTTGGGCATTGGCAAGATCTTCTTTTGTAATTGCGGTGGAGGCATTTTCTATACCTGCTCCTTTCGCGACCATTTCTAGGTTGGTTCCGCCTGAAGTAGCCGTTTCTTGGCCACCTGTTTCTCCGTAAATACCGTTATCTAAAACCGCGATTGCTAGGTTAGATGGTTTTTGGGTACCAATTGTAGCTAAAATTCCCAGACTCATTAACATATCCCCGTCTCCTGTAATCACTAGAACACGGTTTTCCTCTCTTGCAAGTGCTAGTCCAAGAGCAGTAGGCACGGTCATTCCCATAGCACCTATAAAATAAAAATTTTGATCGGTGTCTCCAGCGGCAGCTAAATCCCAGGTGGAGGATCCAAGACCGGAGAGAACAAGAAGATCTGGTTTTCTATCTTTGACAAGTTCAGCAACGACTTCTCTTCTTAAAAGTGTAGACACCTTAATTTTCCTCAAATTGTTTAGCGCCGATTAATCTTTGCGATAGAAGAACGGAAACAGGCTTTCTTGTATTAAACGCAAATTTTACGGCTGCATCTGTCGTTTCATATACCTCTTCAGCATTGTTGGCTCTAAAATTTGTAACTCCCATTGCTTCAAACACCTTTGGGGTACCCTGTCCCATAGGGACTTGCCAAGGAATAAATTCTCCCCATTCTCCTCGCATAGATACGACCGTGACGAAAGGCATTTTACAGGTGACAGGAAGAGCAAGGGCATTGATAGTATTTCCTACCCCGCTACTTTGCATTAAAAGCGCGCCTTTCTCACCCCCAAGCCAAGCGCCACTTACAAGACCTACCCCTTCTTCCTCAGTAGTAAGGGTAACGACCTTGATATTTTCGTCTTGTTCGCACATTTGTAGAAGCTGTAGATGTCCAGCATCCGGAACATGGCACACGCAGGTAATATTCTGTTCTTTAAATACTTTGAATATTTCAGCTGGCCAGTTCATCTTATTTTTCCTAATTTATTTAGTTTGTTCGTTTGGGTGCACTTTATCCGGTGGAGGATATACTCGCTCCATTTGGAAAATATCTTGTGTCCTGCAATAGTTAGCGCCGCCAAGTCTTCCTAACGGTTCTAATTTTTCAGGATTAATATATTTTCCATCAATCATAAGATCCTCTCTTACATGCCACAATAGGATTCTTCCAATCACAAGATGTGTTTTCCATTTATCTCCGTATGTGTGAAGGTGTTCTAATTCGCATTCCATAGTGATAGGAGAATCTTTAATACGCGGCGCTTTTACGATCTGAGAAGGTTCTGTTTCTAAATCAAGTTCTTTGAATTCGTTTTCTTCAGGTTTAAAATTTGCAGAACTTTCGTTCATGGCATTTCCAGTTTCATTTACTACGGTGTGTATCACATATCCTTTAGTTTCTATGATATTTCTAGAGGTATCTTTCATATTATAATCTCGTTCTCCTACAGAAATCGATACCAGAGGAGGAGCATGACAAACGCAGGTAAAAAAACTAAAAGGAGCAAGATTAGCAACTCCATCGGAACTTATCGAACTTACCCATGCTATAGGTCTAGGAACGATAGAGCCCGCTAAGAGTCTATAAGTTTGCATATGGTCAATTTCAGATGTATTAAATGTTACGTAACTCATAAAAATCCTCGTAGAAATATTTAGTTAAAAAAAGAATTTATCGCTTTTCAGTATCGATGTGATAGAAAAGCGATAAATTCAGTATGTGTCTATAATAAATTACCTAAACGTTATGCGTTTTGTTCAGCCAAGAGTTCATCAAGGACTTCTTCCAGCCTATCTGCTTCAGCCCAGTCAGCCTTATATGCAATTTTACCCTCTTTATCAACAACAAAAGTCATATTCGGCATTCTGCCAAATGCAGTAACAACTGCTTCATCTAGACCATCAATGAGTACAGGAACCTTCATATCATGTTCTTTTACCAACTGTGAAGCGTATTCTTTTTTATGCTCGTAAGATGTGTGCTGTGTGAAATTTTTAAAATATCTACCTTCTTCAGCATGAGGTTCTTTGGAATATACTACGAAAAATTCTACATCTTTCGAACGGTATTTTTCGTATGCGTCTTCTATGCCAGGCACCTGCCGGCGATAGGGAGGTCAGGTGATAGCACCAAATTCAATCACGATATTTTTTTTGCCCTTAAAATCTTCTAGGTTAAATTCTACATCTTCTGTAGTCTTTAACTTTACAGGAGGCATTGCATCTCCGGATTTAAGAGTGTCTACAAATGCGTTTTTTCTTTCTTTTCGAGATCCCGTGAAAACATTACGGTAAATAAACTTCCACTTATCAATGTACAGCGAACTCCAGAATCCAAATAATGGGCCCGGAGGTCTATCAAAAATTTCTTCTTTTTTCATAGAGTTAACCCCCCATGTAGTTAAAAAATTTAACTTTCATCTAATGTATTTTAATTATATTTATTTTCAACTCTAATTGCCAGTAATACTTTTTTTTTTATTACTAAAGTCCAAGAAGCTTTGCAGGTATTTTTCGAAGAATATTATCTTCTTCTTCTGAAGAGAGTCCTGCATCTTCTACAAAGTCTACAACATTTTCCTGCATCATATCGTAAGGATAATCTGTCCCACATATAACATGTTCAGAACCAACTTCTTGTACAAGCCATTTGAGACCTGAAGGATTAAACGTAATCACATCAAAATATAGATTTTTAAAATAATGACGAGGGGGATGAGGTGTATGGACCTTTGTTTCTGGTCGCTCCTCCCATGCGTGTTCTATTCTTCCAATTGCCCAAGGGAGATTTCCTCCTGCATGTGCGAGGAGTACCTTAAGGTTTGGATACCTTTCGAAATGTCCTGATAAAATTAATCTAGTGGCTGCGACAGTTGTTGATAAGGGATTCCCAACACAATTTGCCATGTAAAAGGGGAAAAGTGGTTTATAATCCGCAAAATCAGGATGTATAAAAACTAACGCTCCTAATTTTTCGGCTGCTTCCCAAAAGGCATCAAATTGCGGTTCGTCTAAAGCCTGACCAGCGATTCTATCAGAAATAATACAACCTAAAAGACCATTAGACATACTTCTTTCCAACTCCTTTGCCGCGTCTACTCCTCCGTTTTGTAGCGGAAGATTGGCAAGTCCTCTGAATTGAGCATAATTATTTTTACAGAAATCAGCAGTCCCATTATTTTGTAATTCTATAATTTCTTTTCCTTTAGAACCTCCTATCCAATAATAAAATGTTGGAGGTGGAGGCGATACAAGTGCCATATCAAGTTTATCTGCTTTCATGTCACTTAATTTTCTATCTAGACTAAGAAGTTGTTCTCCCCATTTTTCTTTAGTAAGTTTAGCGTTATGTTTTGATGAGACCTCGGGAAAAAAACCTTCAAAGCTATCTGCATGTTGCGGACGCTTGTCTCTTTCTACTTTAGCTAAATCTTCTGCTTCTTGTATATAAATGTGGTGATGCATATCTATGTTCGACAATGGTTTCTCCTTCCTTTCGTTTGTCTATAAAACACATAGTAAGATTTTTAACAACAAACTCTAATGTTTATAAATTAAGTTATTTTGAGCGTATGATTTGTTCTTACAGACGTCAAACGAATTTTTATATCCTTTTTGTTTTTTTGATGTTGACGTTTACCTTTGAGGAGTGAGAGACTTCCGCACTTGATTTTAGTAGTAGGATTTAAGACAATCACCGTTGTTTTTTTTATTAGGTTTAATCTTTTTGATGAGATTTGGATGATGGACAAAAATTCAGAGTTTTTGCCGCGTTCTTATGATGGATTACAAAAACTCCAAAAAGAGTTTCTAGATTACCAATCTATTGCTTTCCCAACTAGAGAGCCTCGTTTTTTTGCTCTAGAACTAGCTGGTGAGGTAGGAGAACTTGCTAACCTAGAAAAAAAAGAGTGGAAAGGAAAAAAAATTAAGAATTCTGATTTTGTAGATGAGACTGCAGATGTAATGATAGCTATAATAAATTATGCAAACTCAAAGGGTATAGATTTATCTTGTGCTGTAAGTGAGAAGATGAAAAAAATTGATAAAATAAGAATAGAAAATCCAGAAGTATAATTTAAATAAGGAAATAAATATTTATGTCCGACAAAATGGTTGATACTGCTTCTCTTGCTGACGTTCAAGCCTCTTCTGATGATAGGAACGTTAAAATTGATAAAGTTGGCGTGAGAAATATTGACTTTCCTATTATTGTCCAAGATCGGGATAAAGAGTCACAAAATACCGTTGCAAAGGTAAGTATGTTTGTTGATTTACCTCATCAGCTTAAAGGCACACATATGAGCCGTTTTATGGAAATTCTTAATGAGCATGATGGAATAATTGGAGTAGAAAATATTTCTACGGTTTTAGATCGTATGTTAGAAAGATTAGAGGCAAATACTGCTTTTTTAAATCTATCTTTTCCGTTTTTTATTCATAAAGATGCTCCTGTTACTGGTTCTTCAGGGACTATGGCTTATCAGTGCTCATTTGAAGTTTCAAAAGGGAAAGTAGATGATTTTTCAATTTCATTAAGAGTTCCAGTTACTACACTTTGTCCGTGTTCGAAAGAAATTAGTGTGAAGGGTGCACATAACCAACGCGGTGAAGTTATGATTAAAGTTAGATTTAATGATCGTATTTGGATAGAGGAACTAATAGAAATTGCGGAAGATTCCGCAAGTTGCTCGTTATTTCCAGTGTTAAAGAGGGAAGACGAAAAATATGTTACAGAAAAGGCATTCGATAATCCCCGTTTTGTAGAGGATCTTATTCGCGAAGTCGCTCTTAGATTGAGAAAAGAGTCTCGAATTGATTCGTTTCGCGTGGAAGTTGAGAATTTTGAGTCTATTCATGCACATAATGCTTACGCGATGATTGAAGAAGATAAATCATCGTCTACTTAACTTCCTCTAAGTTACAATCTTTTCCTAAGTTATCTATTTAATCAGTTTTTTAAAATTGTTTTACTATTCAATTGTAATTGAGGTTTTTTTATTTAATGGATAATAGAAGAAAAAAAAGACTGGAAAATTTGGAAGATACTCTTCGTCAAAGAATTATGATTGTTGACGGGGCTATGGGAACAATGATTCAGTTCCATAAACTTTCAGAGGAAGATTTCAGAGGAAAAAAATTTGCGACTCATGACTCAGAATTGAAAGGGAATAACGATCTGCTTTCGATTACACAGCCAAAACTGATTCAATCTATCCATAGATCCTTTCTAGACGCAGGCGCAGATATTATTGAAACGAATTCTTTCAACTCAACTTCTATCTCAATGGCAGATTACCAGATGGAAGAACTAGCCTATGAACTGAATTATACGGCAGCTAAAATAGCAAGGCAGGTTGCAGATGAAAAAGAAAAAATTGATTCAAGTGATTTTCGTTATGTAGCGGGAGTGATTGGACCAACTAACAGAACTGCTTCTATATCGCCAGATGTGAACGATCCTGCATTTAGAAATATAAGTTTTGATCAACTCGTAGAAGCCTATACAACTTCTTTAGATGGCCTAATTAAGGGGGGATCCGATTTAATATTAGTTGAGACGGTATTTGACACGCTGAACTGTAAGGCGGCCCTTTTTGCGATTGAAACTTACTTTCAAAGAAATATGACGAAACTTCCGGTTATGGTTTCAGGTACAATAACGGATGCCAGTGGTAGAACACTTTCGGGACAAACTACAGAATCTTTTTGGAATTCTATAGCATCCTATAAACCTTTTTCTGTTGGTTTGAATTGTGCACTGGGGGTTACTCAATTACGAGAATATGTAGAAGAACTGTCTAGAGTTGCTAATACAAGAGTAAGTACTTGGCCTAATGCAGGATTACCGAATGAATTAGGCGAGTATGACGATTCTCCTGAATTTATGGCCTCTCATCTTTGTGAATTTGCTACTTCAGGATTTGTTAATTTTGTTGGTGGATGTTGTGGAACTACGCCTGATCACATAAGAGCTATCTCTGATACTTTATCTTCAATTTCTCCTCGTAAAATTCCTGAAATACAAAAACGTTGCCGTTTAAGTGGTTTGGAACCACTTAATATCGGAGAAGAAACAGGATTTGTAAATATTGGCGAGAGAACTAATGTTGCTGGTTCTGCAAGATTTTCAAAACTTATCTTAACAGAAGAATATGAAAAAGCAGTACAAGTTGCGCTTCAGCAAGTCCAAAATGGTGCTCAGATCATTGATATTAATATGGATGAAGGAATGTTGGATTCAGTCAGTGCGATGACTACTTTTTTGAAATTATTAGCTTCAGAGCCTGAAATTTGTAGAGTTCCTTTCATGATAGATTCATCAAAATGGGAAGTTATAGAATCTGGTTTGAAGTGTGTTCAAGGGAAACCGATTGTGAATTCGATTAGTCTCAAAGAGGGAGAGGATCCCTTTATTAAGCAGGCAACACTTGTAAAAAAATACGGAGCTTCTGTTTTAGTGATGGCATTTGATGAGAGTGGACAAGCTGAAACAGCAGAAGAAAAATTGGAAATTTGCAAAAGAGCATATAAGATTTTAACTGAAAAAGTAGGATTTGAACCAACAGATATTATTTTTGATCCAAATATTTTTGCCGTAGCAACTGGAATTGATGAGCATAATGATTATGCAAAGGCATTTTTTGAGTCAGTGAGATTAATCAAGAAACAACTACCTGGTTCTTTGGTGAGTGGTGGAGTGAGCAATGTTTCTTTTTCTTTTAGAGGAAATAACGGCATACGTGAATTTATGCATTCTGCTTTTTTGTATCACGCTATTGAGAATGGGATGGATATGGGAATTGTGAATGCAGGACAACTCGCAGTTTATGACGATATTCCTAAAGATGTTTTAGAAAAAGTTGAAGATGTTCTTCTAAATAGAAAAAATGATGCTACAGAGAAACTTCTCGAAATTGCTTCTGAAGTAAAGGGAATGGAAAAAACTAAAGGGAATGACCTTTCTTGGAGAGAAAATTCTGTAGAAGAACGTATTGCTCATGGTCTAGTGAACGGCGTTTCTGAGTTTATTGTGGAGGATGCAGAAGAAGCTCGATTAAAGTTTCAAGAACCCATTAAGGTGATCGAAGGTCCTCTGATGGATGGAATGAATATTGTCGGAGATTTGTTTGGTTCTGGAAAAATGTTTCTGCCTCAAGTTGTAAAAAGTGCGAGAGTAATGAAGACAGCAGTAGCGCACTTAACTCCATTTATCGAAGATAAAAAAGGAGGATCTGGCCTTGGAGAAAAAGGAAAAATTCTTATGGCTACGGTTAAAGGTGATGTACATGATATAGGGAAAAATATTGTTGGGGTTGTTTTGCAGTGCAATAACTTTGAAGTCATAGATTTAGGGGTAATGGTTTCCTCATCTGAGATTATTAATCAAGCTAAAAAACACGAAGTGCAAGTTATTGGGCTTAGTGGACTGATTACTCCTTCTCTAGATGAAATGGTGTTCGTCGCTAAAGAAATGGAAAGAATGGGTTTGCAGGTTCCTTTGTTAATTGGTGGAGCAACAACTTCAAGAGTACATACTGCCATCAAAATATCACCTGAATATACTGGACCTACGGTCTATGTGAAAGATGCATCAAGAAGTGTAAATGTTATGAATAATGTAACGAATGAAGATTTAAAGGAAAATTTCTTTAAAGAAATTGCAGATAAACATCAAGAAATTCGTATTAGGAGAGAGAAAAAAGAAACCTCTTCTAATATTTTATCTTTGAATAATGCGCGCTCAAATAGAATGATGTATGAAATTTCTAATAAAGATATATATAAGCCAAATTTTGTTGGAATAAAAGTTCTTGAAAATTATCCTATTAAGGATGTTATAGAAAGAATTGATTGGACCCCTTTTTTCTCTGCTTGGGAAATGCGTGGAACCTTTCCTAAAATACTTTCTGATGATTCTTTAGGAGAACAGGCAAAAAATCTTTATGAAGATGCGCAGAAAATTCTCGAATCTATAATAGATAATAAAGAGGTTCAAATGTCTGGAGTTTTTGGAATTTTTCCAGCTAATTCTGTAGGTGATGATGTTGAAATTTACTCGGATGAAGATAGATTAGAAAGATTAGAAGTTGTTCATTTTTTAAGACAACAATTAGATAAAAAAAATAATACCCCTAATTACTGTTTAGCAGATTTTATAGCTACGAAAGAACAAAAAATGGATGATTATATCGGCGCATTTGCTGTCACCGCAGGACATGGTGTAGATGCTCTAGTTAATAAATATGAATTAAACCATGATGATTATCATTCGATCCTTGTAAAATCGATTACTGATAGGTTAGCAGAAGCATTTGCAGAGCACTTGCATGAAAGAGTGAGAAAAGAATTTTGGGGATATTCTTCTAATGAAGATTTTAATAATGAATCTTTAATTAAGGAATCATATATTGGAATCAGGCCAGCACCTGGTTACCCTGCTTGCCCCGATCATTCAGAAAAAAAGATTTTATTTAGACTATTAGATGTAGAGAAGAATACCAAAATGAAATTAACTGAAAGTTGTGCAATTTATCCGGCTGCTTCGGTAGCAGGTTTTTATTTCGGTAGTTCTGAGTCTCAATACTTTGGTATAGGAAAAATTGGTCGCGATCAAGTGGAAGATTATGCTATAAGAAAAAATATGGAAAAGAAAGAAGTAGAAAAATGGCTTAGTCCGAGTCTTGACTATAACCCATAATTTCTAGAAAGGATTCTTTGTGGATAATGCAATTTCGGCAACTTGGTATGATCTACCTGAAAAAGGAAGAGATGATTATATTTCTTGGTTGCATGAGGTGCATATCCCCAAAATTTTAAAAAGAAATGGTTATTTATGGGCTACACACATTAAGAATATCTGGAATGAAGATAGGGAAAAAGAGAAAAAAAGAATTTTAGTACATACAGACGATACAGGTGTTCCTGAAGGTAATGATTATTTAATACTTTTTGGCGCAGAAATGCCTATTACGTTTTTCAGTCCATCTTCATCTCAATTAGAAGAGACTCAATCTCTTGAAGAAAAAGAGATGTTAGGACGTAGAATTGGTGAACGGTGTTGTATTTTTATGGTGCAAGATCGTATAGAAGGACTAGAATCATCTTCTAGAAGTCCTGGTATTACTCCCGGTCCTGCGATTCAGATAGGGACTTTTAATGTCAATTCCCTTAAGAATGAAGAAGAACTTAGTTCCTGGTATGCACAGGTTCGTATGCCGCGTCTTAAAAAAATGGAGGGCTGTGTGGGTGCGCGGTTGTTAGTTTCGGTTTCAGGATGGCCAAAACATGGAATTATGTATGAGTGGAAAAGTGTAGAATCTCTTTTAGATAATTTCACTACGGAAACTATTGAACGTTCTCGAAATGCCGTAAAAAGTTTGATCCATTCCCCAGGTTCTCCTACACTCGGTGAAAGAATTTGGCCTCTCTCCCAATAAAATTTCTAGTAAATTCATAGATTTTTTCAACGTTTTCCTTGTGGTAAATCTATTAATATTTTATGGTCTTTAGTATGAATCAATCTATATAAATTTTTGGGCCTATAAATCAGTTGTATTTTGTTACTTTTTAATTAGGGTCTTTTTAATGAACAGAAAAGATTTGACTGTCGGAATAATCTTTTTTTTATTCAGTTTGATTTATTTTTTTTATTTGATTCCTACTCAGATAATATCTTCTTTCGCTCAAACTGAGTTTGCTGGACGTATTTTTCTACCTGAAACTTTTCCTCAAATTACAATTTGTATTTTCGGATTTGTTAGCCTACTTTTAGTAGCGGACACTCTTAGAAACAAAGTAGAGGAGAAGTCTACTCCTTCTTTAAACAAACGACCTTTTTTTCAATCAGTCATCGTTTTTTTAGCTTCTATGGTTTACGTATATCTTTTGGAGTGGTTAGGGTTTCACTTAAGTTCTCCTTTTTTCTTGGCTTTTTTAATATTTTTCTATGGAACAAGGAATTGGAGAATAATAGTTCCAGTTGCTCTTCTTGTCCCAATCTCAATAGAACGTTTTTTTTGGATTTCCTTTAAAGTAATGCTTCCTGAAGGTGAGTTGATTAATCAATTGTTAGGGTACATAAAAGGATAATTTTGATGGAACAGATTTTTGATGCAATAGTACAAGCTATAACTCTTCAAGCTCTTGGTATGGTTGCTCTTGGAGTTTTTGCAGGTATTACAGTGGGTGCTATACCTGGATTAACAAGTGTAATGGCTATCGCTGTTTTAGTCCCTTTTTCTTTTTTCATGACGCCGATTAATGGAATACCTTTTCTTTTAGGAATTCATAAAGGAGCACTTTTTGGCGGTTCAATACCTGCAATTTTGATAAATACTCCAGGCACAGCAGCAGCTGCTGCTACTACTCTAGATGGGTATCCTTTAGCTCAAAAAGGTGAGGCAAAGAGCGCTATTCAAATGGCACTTTATTCCTCCACCTTAGGAGATACTTTTAGTGATATTGTTTTAATTTTAGCTGCATTTCCTCTTGCAGCAGTCGCATTGCTATTCGGTCCCACAGAATTCTTTGCATTGATGGTTCTTGGTCTTACTATTATTTCAGCAGTTACAGGATCTTCAGTTTTAAAGGGCCTTCTTTCTATGCTCATAGGAATTTTGATTGGTCTTGTTGGTCAGGATATTATTTCGGGTTCTGAACGTTTTACATTTGGAATTGCAAATATAGCAGATAGTGTTGGAATAGTTCCGATGTTGATCGGACTTTTTGCTATTAGTGAAGTTTTGATTCAGTCTGAGAAAAAAATTGTTGAACTTGCTAATCCGCCAGAATCTTCTCACTTGAAAGGGGGAAGATCACTAAAGTGGATTGAATTATTTCAAGCAAAATGGGCAATACTTCGTTCGTCTTGCATTGGAACTGCTATTGGAGCGATACCTGGAACAGGCGCTGCAATTGCCACATTTATTAGTTACGCTCTCGCTAAACGTTCGTCGAAACGTCCTGAAGAATATGGAAAGGGGAGTTATGAAGGAGTTGCTGCTGCAGAAGCATCGAACAGTGCGGTTGCCGGCGCAGATTTAATTCCGACTTTGACTTTTGGTATTCCAGGAAGTGCTTCAGCAGCTATTCTAATGGGTGCATTTATGGCGCAGGGATTACGTCCTGGCCCTGAACTTTTTGAAGAACAAGCTTCAACTATGTATGGTATTTTTGCTCTTCTTCTGGTTGGAAATCCTATTATGCTTCTTCAAGGGAAACTTCTTACTGGATTGTTTGCGAGGTTAGTAACCATTCGGAAATCAGTTTTGGTCCCAATAATTCTTTTGCTTTGTGTAGTAGGTGGCTTCATTTATCAGAACAATATTGAGGATGTAAAACTTGCCTTATTTTTTGGTATTTGTGGATATGGTCTTCGTAAGTTAAAATTCCCTCTTGCTCCTCTTGTTATTGCATTTATTCTTACTGAAACTGCCGAAGAGTCTATGAAGCAAGCTTTATTACTCTCCGATGGTGATTATTTCGTATTTTTAACTAAAATGGCTGGGGGTTTTCCTGTCTCAGGATTTTTAATTTTACTTAGTGTTTTCTTATTAGGAATGGCTATTTGGAAGAAGCCATGGGCTGAAGCTGAATAAGCCAAATTTGCTACCATTCATAAGGAGAAAGGTATGTATAAGAGTAAAGTTTTTATTTATTTAAGCACACTGGTTCTTGCTGTTCTTTTTACACTGGTTGGAAGTGCAGATGCTAAATATCCAAATAAGCCAATTAAGGTTATTTTAGCAACTGGTGCAGGAGGCTCACACGATATGCATTGTCGTGCTGTTGCAAGTGTAATCCACGAACACCTTGGACAACCTTTTTTGTGTACAGTTCGAGGAGGAGGTGGTGGTAAAATTGGAATGACTGCACTAAAGCGATCAAAACCCGATGGATATACTATAGCACTTGGTTCAGGTTCACATTTTGCAATAGCTCCTCATGCAAGAAATATGGGTTTTGACCCGAAGACTGATTTTATTCCATTCTTTCAAGTTAATTACGCTCCATTTTTACTTGTAGTTAGATCTGAAAAACCTTGGAAAAATTTACAGGATCTACTTGATGACGCTAAGAAACGTCCTGGTAAGATTTCTATATCCTCAAATGGTGCATGGGGTTCTAGTCACTTGGGAATTTTACAGATGATGAGAGCTAAGAATGTTAAATTTAAGCATGTTCCCTTTAGAGGTGGAGGTAAAGCTTGGCAAGCAATGTGGGGTGGTCATGTTGACGCTGGTTGGGCTAATGTTACAACTGGTGGAACTTTAAGTAGAGTAAAAAGAGGACAGTTAAGACTGCTTGCTACTGCTTCAGAAGAACGTATGAAAGAATTTGGAAAAAAATATCCAACCTTTCGAGAATTGGGTGTAGATTATATTTATAAATCTTGGAGAGTTTTTATGGCTCCTAAAGGAACTCCTAATGATCGAATTGAAGTTTTGAAGACTGCTTTGCATAAAGCTTCTAAGAGTAAGACCTTGAAAAAGTTGATAAAGCGTTTTGGGGAAAGTCTTGCTCCATTATCTGGTCCAGCTTTGAGAAAAGCATATGACAGTGAAATTGATTTTTATGGAAATCTATTTAAGAAAATGGGTTACAAGAAAAAGAAATAGTTAGAAATTATTACGCAATAATTTTGGGGCGGGATTTATTCTCGCCCCATTTAATTATTTATAGTTAATTTTCAATAATTTTTTCAAAATCATATCTGCTTCTAATTAAAAATTTCTAAATGTGTTGAATAAAAGTCCTTTTTTCTTTAGTGTACCGTCTTTATTTTTGAAACGGTTTTTTTTTTGCGTTAGAATCGTGAAAAAGATAAAATTAATTAGAAAATTTTATCTTTTTAAAAAATAGATTTGAATTATGTTTAAAATGTGCGAGGGTGGCGGAATTGGTAGACGCGCTGGATTTAGGATCCAGTGCCTTCGGGCGTGGGGGTTCGAGTCCCCCCCTTCGTACCAAATAAACAAATTTTTCTTGTTATTGATTTTAAATAATTATCTGTTTTTGGGGAAAATTAATGTCAGAAATTACAATTAACGATGTTAGTGATTGTACAAAGAAGCTTGAGGCGGGAATACCTAAAGAGGAAGTTTCTAATGCGATTGAGAAAGCATTTTTAAATTTATCTGGAAGAGCAAATATAAAGGGATTTAGAAAAGGGAAAGTTCCTCGGAAAGTTTTAGAGCGTTACTACGGCGAAGAACTTAGAGCGGAAGTCTATACTAATTTAATTTCAGATTCATTTACAAATATTTTGAGCGAAAAGGGTATGAGACCTGTAGGTGAACCGAATGTTACTGATATAAATATGAATGATGATTCTAAAGAATTGACTTACAAGGCTACTTTAGAGGTTATTCCACCAATTGACTTAAAAGATTATAAAGGAATAGAGGTAAATATTCATAGTCATCCAGTAACCGAAGAAATAATTGATGAAAATATTAAGCGATTATTATATCAATCTGCAACTTATGAAGACGTAGATAGAGTTGCAGAAACTGGTGATTATGTTGTTTTTGATATAGAGGCATTTAAAGATGGAGAATCTGTTCCTGGTACTAAAGGTGAAAATCAATCTCTTATTTTAGGCGAGACTCAGAATGAAAAGCTTTTAGATGAGTCTGTACTTGGAATGAAAATAGGAGGGGAGAAAGAAATAGATTTCCAACCTCCAGGAAGTACTAGTGAAGATTTGGATGAGCAAAAATTTATTTTTAAATTAAATTTAAAAAGTGTGAAAAAACCTAACTTACCTAATCTAGATGACGATTTTGTGATTTCTCTTGGTAGTGAGATGAAAACTGTGGATGATCTTCGAAAACAAGTTAATCAAGATTTAAAAATGTCAGAAGAGCAGCAAAACAGACAGCAGGGAATAACAAAATTAATTGAAAAGCTGATTGAAAATCACCCCTTTGAAGTTCCTCCTACTCTGGTTAGGAATGAGGTAGAGGGTAAGATGAAAGAAGTAGAAAGACGTTATAGAACTGAAAACCCTGAAATTGAAATAGGCGAAAATCAAAGAGAAGAATTACGTTTAAAACTAAAACCTGAAGCTGAGAAGCGAGTACAAGAATTAATACTCATAAATCGTATAAGAGAAGCTGAGAAAATTAGCATTAGTCCAGAAGAGATAGATTTGCATATTCAAGAAACTGCTCAAAGATATGGTATGGAAGTAGAAAAATTAAAAAAACGTATGGCTATGACTGGTTCTATAGAATCTCTTATTTCTAATCTTAATTTTAATAAAACGATTAATTGGTTGTATGATGAGGCTAAAATTGAGGTTGAAATCCATAATATCAATGATCATTCTCACTCTGACGAACATGAAGAGAACGATCAAATAGAGGAAGGATAAAAAAGTGGCTCTTATACCTATGGTAGTAGAACAAACAAATAGAGGTGAACGTGCCTATGACATTTATAGTCGTCTTCTAAAAGAGAGGATTATTTTTCTAGGAACTCCTATAGATGATCAGATTGCAAATCTTGTTACTGCACAGTTGTTGCATTTAGAGGCAGAAGAACCTGATCGAGAAATCTCTATTTATATTAATAGTCCTGGTGGTTCGGTCACGGCCGGTTTAGGTATTTATGATACTATGCAGTATATAAATTCCCCTGTATCGACGATCTGTGTTGGTCAGGCCGCTAGTATGGGAGCTCTTCTCTTAACGGCTGGTTCAACCGGTAAACGTTATGCACTTCCAAACTCTCGTATTTTGATCCATCAACCCTTGGGTGGAGTACAAGGACAAGCATCTGACATTGATATACAGGCACGAGAAATATTAAGGATGCGTGAGAAACTCAACAAAATACTATCTCAGAAAACAGGCCAAACATTAAAGACAATAGAAAAAGATACTGATAGAGACAATTTTATGTCTGCAGATGAAGCAAAGTCTTATGGGATAATTGATGAAGTGATAGAATCAAGAAGTGATCAACCATCTAATATTTCAAAATCAAAATCTGGAAAAAAAGATAAAAATGTCGAATAATATCCTTGAAAGTTTTATATTAAATTTTGAAAGAGTCTACTAATGTCTGAATTGCCCCCTGACATCTCTGTTACTAATTGTTCTTTCTGTAACAAGAGCCAAGAAGAAGTTAAAAAAATGATTGCAGGTCCGGATGCCTATATTTGTAATGAATGCGTTGAACTTTGTAATGAAATTCTTACTGAAGAAATAAAAGAAAATTTGGAAGATGAACAAGGTGTCCTTATCAAACCAAGTGAGATTAAGGAAGTTTTGGATCAGCATGTCATAGGTCAAGAAAAAGCAAAGAAAATCCTATCTGTAGCAGTCTATAATCACTACAAAAGAATTGATGCCGAAATCAAAGAAGAGGATGCAGAATTAGATAAGAGTAATATACTTCTAATTGGACCGACAGGATCTGGAAAAACTTTGATGGCAAGGACTTTAGCCCGCCTCTTGAATGTTCCTTTCGCTATTGTTGATGCGACTACTCTTACAGAAGCAGGTTATGTTGGAGAAGATGTTGAAAATATAATTCTTAAATTATTACAATCTTCAGATTTTGATTCAGGGAGAGCGGAAAGAGGAATAATTTATATAGATGAAATAGATAAAATTACTAAAAAGAGTGAAAATCCTTCCATAACCCGAGATGTATCCGGAGAAGGAGTGCAGCAGGCACTTCTTAAAATCATAGAAGGGTCTATTGCGAGTGTTCCTCCTCAGGGTGGAAGAAAACATCCTCACCAAGAGTTTGTTCAAGTAGATACAACAAATATTCTTTTTATATGTGCAGGTGCTTTTGTAGGATTAGAAGAGATTATACGTAAGAGGATAGGAAATCAAGGAGTTGGTTTTGAAGCTGATTTAAGGAATGAGCAAGAAATTTCTTTAAGTGAAATCCTTTCGAATGTCACTCCAGAAGATCTTTTGAAATATGGATTGATTCCTGAATTTATTGGAAGATTACCTGTTGTAGCATCGTTAAGTGAACTTAATAAAGATGCCTTAATTGAAATTCTTATAAGACCAAAAAATGCACTGATAAAACAATATCAAAAATTCTTTGAATTAGAGGGAGTAACACTTACTTTTACAAAAGATGCTCTCGATTGTATTGCTTCTCAAGCTCTTTCTCAAAAGTCTGGAGCACGTGGTTTAAGATCAATTATTGAAAATATGATGCTTGATACGATGTTTGATTTGCCTAATATGATAGATGTGAAAGAGGTTTTGGTAAACGAAAAAGTAGTCAATTTAGAAGAAAAACCAAATCTAATATATAAAAGAGCAAGTTAGTTTTTCAAAAATTTTTTTTGAAGGCGCGTAGCTCAGGGGGAGAGCGCTTGCTTGACAGGCAAGAGGTCGGCGGTTCAAAACCGCCCGCGCCTACCACTTATATTTAAAAGGATAAAGTTAATTTCAAAAATGTCTAATAATAAGGATAGTTCATCCGAGAAAATAATTGCTGCTAAAATAGACAACCAAGTTGTAGATTTAGATATTGTGTCCCCTGACGATGATAAGGCGGAATTTATTTTGCTAGGTTCGGAGGAAGGTAAAGAAATACTTCGTCATAGTACGGCACATGTTATGGCACAAGCAATTCTTGAAATTTTCCCCAAAGCACTCTTTACAATTGGTCCACCAATAGAAAATGGTTTTTATTATGATATTGATTTAGAGAGGTCAATTACATTAGATGATCTTGATATCATAGAAAAAAAGATGAAAGAAATTGCAAAAAGAAACTTGCAGTTTTTAAGGCAAGAAATTGAAAGAGATGATGCAATAAAACTTTTTAGCGATTTGGGGCAAAGTTATAAAGTAGAAATGATTAAAGATCTCTCTGTTGAAGAAAAACTTTCTATTTATAAACAAGGTGATTTCATAGATCTTTGTAGAGGACCACATGTCCCTTCAACTAAATCTTTAAAGTTTTTTAAACTTTTAAATGTTGCAGGTGCTTATTGGAGAGGCGATGAAAATAACAAGATGCTTCAGAGGATTTATGGGACATCTTTTCCAAGTGAAAATGAACTCAATGACTATCTGACTATGTTAGATGAATCAAAAAAGAGAGATCATAGAACACTAGGGAAACAACACAGTTTATTTTTAACAGATGAAATGGCAGGTAGTGGACTTATATACTGGCAACCTAAAGGAACAGTTATTAGAAAAACTATTGAAAGATTTTGGGAAGACGAACATGTACGAAGAGGATATGAATTAGTTTCGATTCCTCATATTGTTAAAGATGAAATGTTTCACACCTCCGGACACTACGAGTATTATCATGAAAACATGTATGTTTTAAACGTTGATGAGAATGAGTACGTTTTAAAGCCGATGAATTGTCCTGGACATATTTTAATATATCAACAAGCTATTCATAGCTATAGAGATTTGCCAATTAGATATGCAGAATTGGGAACAGTTTATAGATATGAGAGAAGTGGAACTCTGCACGGTATGCTTCGTGTTCGTGGATTCACTCAAGATGATGCACATATTTTTTGTACCCCTGATCAAGCAGAAGACGAAGTATTGGCAGTTATAGATTTAGCTCATTTTATGCTTGAAACATTCGGATATAATGATTTCATAACCGAACTTTCAGTTCATGATAGTAATAATTTTGAAAAATATGCTGGGGTTTTGGAAGACTGGGAAACTGCTGAAACCGCTCTTATTAATGCACTTGAAAAGAGGCAAATTTCTTATAAGCGTATTGAGGGGGAAGCAGCATTTTATGGGCCAAAAATTGATATAAAAATGCTAGATGCATTAGGTCGTGGATGGCAGGGGCCTACCATCCAGTTTGATTTCAATTTGCCAAAGCGTTTTGATTTAAATTATGTGGGACAAGATGGTGATCGTAAAAAAGTAGTAATGATACATAGAACAGTTTTAGGTTCAATGGAAAGATTTGTAGGAGGTTTAATTGAACAATATTCTGCATCTTTCCCAACTTGGCTTTCTCCGATACAAGCTCGTGTCATGAGTATATCAGATGATCAAATACCTTATGCTGAAGAAGTATTGAAAGAATTAAAAAAATTTAATATTAGAGTAGATTCTGACTTTAGAAATGAGAAAATAGGTTATAAGATACGACAAGCGGAATCAGATAAGGTTCCATATATGCTAGTTATTGGTGCTAGAGAGGTAGATTCTTCTCATGTTTCTCTTCGTGTTCGTGGACAAGGGAACAAAGGTTCCTTTATAATCAGTGAATTGATTGAAAAAATTATAGAAGATATTAAATTAAGAATACCTTCACCAAGGGTTAATTAAGTATGGTACAAAGATCTCGAGGTAATGAAAAAAACAATAGGTCTGGACCTAAAGCGAATATGGATATTTCGGCTTCAAAGGTTCGAGTTATAGACGAAGACGGGGTTCAATTAGGGGACCTTTCTTTAGAAGCTGCAGTAGTTGCAGCAGAAGAAAGAGATTTAGACCTTGTTGAAGTATCACCAAATTCTGATCCTCCAGTATGTAAGATTATGGATTTGGGTAGATATAAATATATTCAACAAAAAAAAGCACAAGAGGCAAAAAAGAAACAAAAAATTGTAGAAGTTAAAGAAGTTAAATTGAGAATAAAAATAGAAGAGCATGATTACCAGATAAAGAAAAAACATGCTGAGAGATTTTTGAATGATGGAAATAAAGCCAAAATAACTATAATGTTTCGAGGTCGTGAAGTTACACATTCTCAATTAGGAAGAAAATTAATAGATAGAATGGTAGAAGAGTTAGATGAAGTTGGTGTAGTTGAACAAGAACCAAATTTAGAAGGTAGAAATATGACTGTTGTAATTGGACCTAAAGTATTAAAAAAAGGTTCTCCAAATTCATAGGATTTAAATAAGATTCGAAGAGGAATTAGAAAATGCCTAAGCTTAAGACCAATAGGGGAGCAGCTAAGAGATTTAAACTCACTAGTAGTGGAAAAGTGAAGTTTAACCACTCTCATCGTAGACATATCCTTACTAAAAAATCTACTAAACGTAAGAGAGAACTTAGACATAGTTCTATTGCTAACCCTATTGATGAGAAGATGATTAAAAGGCTTTTGCCTAATAGTTAATTTAGAAAGATTTTAGTATCGATGGTTGCGTTATTTATTGCATGTAGATATATTCGCTGACCTCGTTTGTTTGAGTTTCTTTAAGTTTTTAGGAGTTTCAGATGCCACGTTCAACTGGAAATGTTGCTGGTCGTGAACGACATAAAAGAGTTTTAAAGCAAGCAAAAGGTTTTAGGGGTGCTCGATCAAAGCGTTTCAGATCAGCTCGAGAAACTCTACTTAGATCAATGGCTTACGCAACGAGAGATAGAAGAACTAGGAAAAGAGAATTTAGAAGATTATGGAATGTGAGGATTAATGCTGCAGCTCGTGAATTTGGTTTATCCTACAGTAAATTTATAGGAGGATTAAATAAAGCTGGAATTGATGTAAATAGAAAGGTTTTAGCAGATTTAGCTGTAACCGATCGATCATCTTTTTCACAATTAGTAGAACTAGCTCGGGCAGAAATTTGAGTCGTTCCTTTTTTTTCGAGCTCCTCCTAATTAGGTGGAGCTTTTTTTTTATGGGGTCCTTTAGGTGGAAATAAGTTATTTAGAGAAAATAGGCAAAGAGATATTTGAGTTATTATCCTCATCTGAAGATATTTCTAATTTAGATGAAATTCGACTGAGATATCTGGGTCGTAAGGATGGGTTAATAACAAAATTAGCTAAGAATTTAAAGACCCTTAATATTGATGAGAGACGTTTATTTGGACCGTTGGTAAATAGTCTTCGTTCACTTATAGAAGAATTCGTGAATGAATTTAAAAAAAACGGAAGAGCGTCGGCTTTAGAAGTTTTATTGTCTAAAGTTAAATTAGTTGATGGGAAATCTTTTTTATTTGAAAAATTTGAAGTTTCTGTAGATTGTTTGACCGATTCAATTGAAGAAAATGATTCAAATAGAATTATAGATTTAACAATTCCAGGAAAAAAAATTCCAATTGGTCATAAACATCCTCTTGTTCAAACAACAGAGGATTTGATTCAAATATTAACTAGGCTTGGTTATAGTGTTGCTGAAGGACCTGAAGTAGAACTTGATTTTTTTAATTTTGAAGCTTTAAATATTCCTAAAGATCATCCAGCCAGAGATATGCAGGATACCTTTTATATTTCTGATGAAGTCTTATTAAGAACTCATACTTCTCCGGTGCAAATAAGAGTTATGAAATCTCAAGAACCACCCGTGAAAGTTATTGCCCCTGGAAAAGTTTTTCGTTGTGATGCCGATATAACGCATTCTCCTATGTTTCATCAAATAGAGGGATTATATGTTGATAAAAATGTTACTTTTTCAGATCTAAAGGGTACAATTGAAACCTTTATCTCTGAAATTTTCGGTCCTGAGTTTCGTGTCCGTCTTCGACCTAGTTTCTTTCCTTTTACAGAACCTAGTGCTGAGGTCGATATTGCCTGTGACCATCTTGCTAATGGTAATTGGATGGAAGTATTAGGTGCAGGGATGGTCGATCCTGCTGTTTTTGAAGCTGTCGGTTATGACCCTGAAGAATGGAGTGGTTTTGCTTGGGGATTGGGTGTGGAAAGAATTACAATGCTTCGCTATGGAATAAGTGATATTCGACTTTTTTTTGAAAATGATCTAAGAACAATTAGACAATTCTAAAATATCCTATTAAAGGATTAAGTATATGCTAATCACCTTGAATTGGTTATCAGAATTTCTGGAATTAGAAGAAAAAAATAATAAATTTGCAATTTGCCTCGCTGAAGAGTTGTTGCTTTCAGGTTTGGAGACAGAAGTACTAGAGATTAATAAATTAGATTGCACTAATCTTATAATCGCCGAGATTATTACTGTAGAAGGTCATCCTGATGCAGATCGACTCAGTTTATGTACTGTAAATGATGGTTTAAATGAAAGACAGATTGTATGCGGTGCAAAAAATGTTAGTCCTGGGCAAAAAATCATATTAGCTAATCCTGGTTTTGTTTTTCCTGATGGGCAAAAGATTAAAAAAACAAAGATTCGAGGTGTCCTAAGTGATGGAATGATTTGTTCAGAAAAAGAACTGGGGATTGGAGAGGATCAAAGTGGCATTATGGTTCTTGGGATAGATTCAGAAGTAGGGATTTCACCAAAGGAAATTCTTGGTTTAGAGGATCCTATTTTAGATATATCTATTACTCCAAATAGATCAGATTGCTTGTCTGTTCTAGGAGTGGCAAGGGAAAGTTCAGCCATTTTGGAAAAAAATTTAAAGATTCCAGAAGTCACAGTTAAAGATGAACCTATAGTTGTTAATAAGAGTATTGAAATTCTAAATCCTACAGATTGTCCAAGATATACAGCAAGAGCAGTTTTTAATGCAAAAATTGAAGATTCTCCAAATTGGTTAAAAACACGTTTGAGATCCTCTGGGATGCGTCCGATCAATAATGTAGTTGATATCACAAACTACGTTATGCTTACTTTAGGTCAACCCCTTCATGCGTTCGATATGGATAGTCTTAGTGGCGATAAAATTTTTATAAGAAAATGGGAAAAATCGGATGGTCAGTTTCTTGCTTTGGACGGCAAAAAATATGATATGTCTAAAGAAGATCTTATGATTTGTGATGCTAGAGGCGCAATTGCTTTAGCTGGCGTAATGGGAGGTATTCATACAGAGGTCAATAAAGAAACTAGAAATATCTTATTTGAAAGTGCTCACTTTTCTCCCTCTTGTATTAGAAAAACTCGTCGTAAGATTGGTTTAAATACTGAAGCATCATATCGTTTCGAGAGAGGAGTTGATCCAAATGGAACTGTTTTAGCTTTGAATATGGCAGTTGAATTGACACGACAATTAACTGAGGGGAAAATTTCTGAAACAATTATCGATATTTATCCAGTACCTTTTAATCCAATTCTAGTATCTCTTCGTTTGGAAAGGATTAAAAACTTATTAGGTGTGACTTTTAGTGGAGATGAAATTAAAAAATTATTGGAACCTCTCTCAATTAATTGTTCTGAAACTAATAAGTCAGTTATTGTTTGTGAAATTCCTACTTTTAGATCGGATATTACTCGTGAAATAGATTTGATTGAGGAAATAGCAAGGAGAAAAGGATACAATACTTTTAATTCCTCCCTTCCCAGAACTTCCAAGCCACCTGATTCACCTTCAAAAAGAAGAAGCATAGAAACACGGGGAAGGGATGCAATGATTCATTCTGGTTATGATGAAGCTATCAATTATAGTTTCGTAAGTTCCTCGAATCTTGAATTATTAGGTGCAGATTTAGATAAAATAGTGACTTTAAAAAATCCTCTTAGTAGTGAGATGTCTTCTTTAAGAACTACGCTTCTTTCAGGTTTGCTTCAAAATGTTTCTTTAAATATTAATCATGGACAGCGTTCAATAAAACTTTTCGAAATAGGGAAAACATTTGAAAAGGACAAAAAATTACCAAAAGAATTTCTTAAGATGTCAGCAGTTTTAATTAATTCTGATATTGTCGAACTTTGGGGAGATGGTATATCTCCTGGTGGGGATTCTCCTTTACCTAAAGATATTTATGCTTTAAAGGGCACTATAGAAAGAGCATTAGAATTCCTCAATTTTCCTGCTTTGAAATTTGAGAATACTGATCCTGATCTTTCTAGTCCTTATGAAGTTGGTTCCTATGGAAAGATAAATTTAAATGGTCAGCATATCGGAGAGATAGGATACATAAAAAGAGTTTGTCTTGAAAATTTTGGAATTCATCATAAAGTATGTTCTTTTGAAATAAATCTTGATTACCTTTCTAAAGAAGAATTTTCTATTAAAAGAATGTCAGAACTAAATCGTTATCCAGAAAGTTTCAGAGATTTAGCAATTGTTTTAGATGAAAAAATATCGAATTCTTCGATAGAAATGGTAATTTTTAAGGCGGCAGGAGATATTCTAAGTTCAATTAAATTATTTGATGTATACCAGGGTACTAATATAGAAAATAGTAATGAAAAAAGCGTTGCATATTCTCTAGTTTTTAATAATCCAAATCGAACTTTAAAAGACGAAGAAGTTAATAGTGCCTTTAATTCTATTGTTTCCAATTTAGAATCTAAGTTTGGTGCACGTCTTAGATCATAATCCTTGACAATTTACGTATGCAATCAATACAATGAGTTATATAGTTTTTTTGTATTCAAAAGGTATACTTAATGGTATTGAAAAAGATGGATAATCTTGAACTAGATATAAAAAAGATCTTAGAAGAAATACTATTATTGAGAAAAACTGTTGATGAGATGGCTGTGTTAATTGAAAAAACAAAAAGTGATTTAGAAAAAGCAAATGAGGAAATTTTATTAAATAGTGAAAAACTAGAGGGTTTAGAATCAGAAAATGACAAACTTAATAATTCACAAAAGAAAGCTATAGAACGTGTTGAAAAAGTACTTTCAAGTTTATGTGTAGAATAGTGATTGGAAAAAGAAATGAGTGAGAAGAAATTAACTTTGAAGATTTTTGGACAAGTTTTGAATTTAAAGAGTGATGCTGATCCGGAATATGCTCAGAAACTTGCAGATTATGTTGATAAACAAATTATGAAAGTTTCTAGACAGAGCAACGATCCGCTTAAAGTAGTTTTGTTGGCATCCATGAATATTGCTAATGACTTTTTTAGTGAACAAAAAAACTTAATTGATAGTAATGAAGCTATATCTGAAAAGGCTGATAAGCTAATTGAATTAATTAAGGAAGCTGTTTAAATTCAGGTCTACCAATATCTTTCGTTGTTTTCCTAAGTTATTTCTTCTATTTCATTATGATTTAAAGACCCTGTCGTGAACGTGATGGGTGAAAGTATTTGACCCAGTAATTTTTGAAAAGGGAATCCTTCCATAAGGTGGTGAGTCATTTCCATTTGGATTTGAACCTAAAGCCTAATTTTGGATACCCACCTGGCCAAGGCTGGGTTCATAGCTTAACTCACACGGCACAATGATGGGGTCGTCTAAAAAATATTTAGGATTTAAATTTTGACTTCTTATAATCTAGTAGAGAAGAATTTTTTGAGAGAAAAAATAAAAAAAAGAAGGAATGGTATATCCGAGAGTAAAAGAAGCGTTTTCAGTTTTAATTTATGTAATAGACTTGAATTCTTTTTAACAGTTTTTCAGTTTAGAAATATAGCGATATTTTATCCAATTGATCAAAATAAGGAGATTGATATTTCTTCAATTTGGGGATTTTTTAAAAATCCTAATAGAGTTTTTTATTTTCCAAAAGTAAATGGCAAAGACCTTGATTTCTATTCAGTGGAAAATTTCAGAGACGATTTTTCAGTTGGATATTCGAATATTTTAGAACCTAATGATTGTGATATTGAAGTTGATATTTCAGTTTTTGATGTAATACTAACTCCTGGGTTGGCATTTGATTTGTATGGAACTAGATTGGGTTATGGTAAAGGATTTTATGATAAATTTTTGAGTATTTTAGATTTAAAAACTATAAAGGTAGGTGTAGGTTATTCATTTCAGTTTTTTTGGGAACGAAGTATACCATCAAAAGAATGGGATCAACGTCTTGACTGGGTTATAACCGACAAAGAGTTGATTAAATGTTCCTGTTAAATATATAGGAGGTGCTAATGTTATCAATACCAAATTTATTGATCATTCTCTGCATTGTAATGGTCTTAAGTATTTTGATTATTTTTTTTCTAATCTCTAATTCGAAAAAAAATATCTCAAAAGTCCAAAGTGAGTTTGAAGATAAAATAAAGTTAAAGGAACAAAATGCAGACGAAAAATTGACGCAAAAAATGAAAGATTTAGAAATTAATTACAAAGGACAGATGTTCCAACTTAGAGAGAAACTAGTTAATGAAAACAAAGATAGATTTGATGAATTGCAAAAAATTGAAAGCCGTTTAACTCAACGAGAAGAAGTTCTAGACAAAAGACGTCAAAGTCTTGATTCAAAAGATTTTTCAATTGAGAAACGATTATCAGAGATGCAAGAGCGTGAAAAGAAAATAGAGGAAAACGAAAAACATTATGTTCAGTTAATAGAACAAGAAAATATGAAACTAGAAAGAATTTCAGGTTTAACTGCTCAAGATGCAAAAAAAGAATTGATGGATAAATACGAGGAAGAAGCGAAAACAGATATACATGATCAAATCAAAAAATACGAAGAAAAAGTTAAGCAAAATTTAACAATGGAATCACAAAAATTGATTGCGGCTGCTGCGGAAAGGTACTCAAATGACTATGTCGCAGAAAGTTTAGTGAGTGTTGTATCAATTCCAAGTGAAGAGATGAAAGGTAGGATTATTGGTCGAGAAGGAAGGAATATCCGTGCACTTGAAATGGCAACAGGTGTAGATATTATAGTTGATGATACTCCTGAAGCTGTAGTTGTTTCTGCATTCGACAAGGTAAGAAGAGAAATAGCTAGATTATCTCTAGAATATCTGGTCGAAGATGGTCGAATTCATCCGGGTAGAATAGAAGAAGTGGTCAAAAAGACTACAAAAGAAATAGAAAATCTTATTTTACAAGCTGGAAAAGATGCAGTAGTTGAACTTTCAATTAAAGATGTTCATCCAGAATTAATAAAATATCTTGGACGGATGAAATATAGAACAAGTTATAGTCAAAATGCACTTGAGCACTCAAAGGAAGTTGCTCACTTAGCTGGAATTCTTGCGAATGAATTAGGTTTAGACCCTTATATGGCAAAAAGAGCTGGTCTTTTTCATGATATTGGAAAATCTGCAACACATGAGATAGAAGGATCTCATGTTGAAATTGGTTTTGATATGGCAAGAAGGTTTAAAGAACCACCTCAAGTACTGAATGCAATAATGTCTCATCATGAGGATGAAGAACCTAATTGTATAGAGTCTGTTTTAGTGAAAGCTGCAGATACACTATCAGCGGCTAGGCCTGGAGCACGACGTGAGATTGCAGAAAGTTATGTAAAAAGACTAGAGGCGTTAGAGGGGATAGCAAATTCTTTTAAAGGGGTAGAAAAGTGTTATGCCCTTCAGGCCGGACGTGAGATAAGAGTAAGCGTTTTGCCTGAAAGTGTTTCAGATTCACAGGCAGATTTTTTAGCTAGAGATATAGCAAAACGTATTGAGTCTGAACAAACATATCCTGGTGAGATAATAGTAACAGTTATCCGAGAAACTCGTCATATGGCGACTGCACATTAATATGTCAATAAAAATATTATTTATTGGTGATATTACTGGAAAAGTTGGTAGAAAGATGGCTGTTGAGAGAGTTCCTCTTTTGAAAGAAGAGGGAAATGTGGATTTTTGCGTTATTAATGGAGAAAACTCAGCGGGTGGTTTTGGTATAAATTTACAGAATGCTGACGATCTTTTTGAATGTGGCGCAGATGTGATAACTACGGGAAACCATGTTTGGGATAGAAAAGAAATTAAAGATCTTATGTTTACAGAATCAAGATTGCTTCGACCCGCCAACTACCCAGAATCTAATCCTGGAAGCGGACTTTACATATCTTCCAGGAATACTCCTAAAATAGTCATTATTAATCTTATGGGAAGAGTGTTTATGCCTTCTGTAGATTGCCCTTTTAGAAAAGTTGATAAATTATTGACAAGTTTAAAAGATGAGGAATATATAATTTTTGTTGATTTCCATGGTGAGACTACTAGTGAAAAGGTTGCTATGGGATGGTACCTTGATGGTAAAGTTTCTGCAGTGGTAGGAACTCATACACATGTTCAAACGGCAGATAATAAAATTCTTCCCAAAGGAACTGCCTATATAACTGATGTAGGTATGACAGGTCCTTTCAATTCAGTTATAGGTATGGAAACATCGATTGTTCTTGAAAGATTTCTTATGGGAGTACCTAGAAGATTAGAGCCTGCTAAAGGAATTGGACAACTGAACGGTGTATTGATTGATATTGATCCTATAACTAGAAAAGCCGAATCTATTCAAAGGATTTCAATAGTAGAATAAAAAAAAGATAGAAATTCCAATATTTGATGAAATAAAAATAAAGTATTTTTGAAGTCTAATATCTTCTTTCTATAAGAAAATTTTAAAATGAAAAATTCTTATAATCCTACAAGCGAATTTCAAAAAAAAATGCCTGGCGAATTTCCCTTTACTAGAGGAATTCGTCGAGATATGTATAGAGGTAGATTTTGGACAATGCGTCAATATGCTGGATTCGGATCTGCTTCTGAGAGTAATGAAAGGTATAAATATTTGTTGTCTAAGGGACAAATGGGGATTTCTGTTGCGTTCGACTTACCTACCCAAATTGGTTATGACGCAGATAATGATTTGTCTGTGGGAGAAGTTGGACGAGTAGGCGTTTCTATATCTTCAATTGATGACATGGATTTGTTGCTTAAAGATATTCCACTAAACAAAGTATCTATTTCAATGACTATAAATTCTACAGCTGCAATTTTATTATGTTTTTATATAGGGATAGCAGAAAAAAGAGGTTTTGATATTAGTAATTTAAGAGGCACAATCCAAAATGATGTACTTAAGGAATATATCGCAAGAGGAACTTATATATATCCTCTGGAGAATAGTCTCAGACTCATATCGAATACTATATCTTATTGTAGTAAAAAAATGCCTAAATGGAATCCGATTTCAATTAGTGGATATCATATTCGTGAGGCAGGTTCTACTGCAGTACAGGAAATCGCATTTACACTGTCGAATGCGATAGCTTATGTTCAATCTTCTCTTGATGCCGGGATGAATCCTGATGTTATAGGCAAACAGATTTCATTTTTTATGAATGTACATAATAATTTTTTAGAAGAAATTGCAAAATTTAGAGCTTCAAGGACTCTTTGGTCTAAAATAATGAGAGAAAGATTTGGTAGTAAAAATGATGAGTCTTGTAAATTTCGTTTTCATGCACAGACTGCAGGAAGTTCTCTGGTTGCACAGCAACCTAAAAATAATATAATTCGAACTTCATACCAGGCTTTGGCGGCTGTTTTAGGTGGGACACAGTCTTTACATACAAATTCTTGGGATGAAGCTCTCTCTCTTCCTACCGAAGAAACTGCAAGCCTGGCACTAAGGACTCAGCAGATAGTTGCAGAGGAAACAAATGTTTCCTCTACAGTTGATCCTTGTGGTGGTTCTCACGTTCTTGAAAAAATGACTTTAGAATTAGAGAAGAGTGCGTTAGCTTTGATTGAAAAAATAGATTCAATGGGAGGAATAGTTGCCTCTATTCAAAATGGTTGGGTACAAAGAGAAATCCAAGAAAGTGCATTTAAATTTCAGCAAGAAATTGATGATGGAATTAAAAAGATTGTTGGTCTTAATTGCTTTAACGAAAATCATGATTTAGATGTTCCATTGACAAAGATTAATCCAGATATCGAAAAAGAGCAATGCGAAAGATTAGAGACTCTAAGAAAAACAAGAAATGAAACAAAAGTAAAAAATTCTTTAAAATCACTTTCTGATTCGGCTAAAAATGACAGTAATTTAATGCCTTATATTTTGAATGCTGCAAAGTCTCATGCTACTTTGGGTGAAATATCTGATGAACTTAGAAATGTTTTTGGTCTATATAAAGAACAGGTAGTTGTTTAAGATAGTCTTTTTTTTTGACAGGTGAGAATGTGATGACAGGAAATCAAATACGAACTGCTTTTTTAGATTTTTTCTCGAATAAAAATCACAAATTGACGAGAAGTTCTTCTCTTATACCTTTAAGTGACCCGACTTTATTATTTACAAATGCTGGTATGGTTCAATTTAAAGATGTTTTTACCGGATTAGATAAAAGGAACTACAAAAGAGCTGCTTCATCTCAAAAATGTCTCCGTGTTAGTGGAAAACATAATGATTTAGAAAATGTAGGTAGGACTGCACGCCACCATACTTTTTTCGAGATGTTAGGGAATTTTTCTTTTGGAGATTATTTTAAGGAATCAGCTATCGAATTCGCTTGGGATTTTTTAGTAAATGAAATTGGTCTCGATAGTGATAAAATTTGGGCAACTGTTTTTTTAGAAGATGATGAGGCTGAAGAAATCTGGTCTAAAAGAATAGGAATCCCATCTAATCGTATTGTGAGGATGGATGAAAAAGATAATTTCTGGTCAATGGGAGATACAGGACCTTGTGGACCTTGTTCAGAGTTGATTTATGATCAAGGGACAGAATTAAATGGGTCTCCTCCTGGAGTAGATAATGATGACGGTGATAGATTCTTGGAATTATGGAATCTAGTTTTTATGCAATATGACAGAGATATCAAAGGAAATTTGAATTTACTTCCAAAGCCTTCAGTTGATACTGGTATGGGGTTGGAGCGTCTTGTTTCTGTCGTTCAGGGAAAAAAGAGTAATTTTCATACGGATTTATTGATGCCAGTCATAAAGTTTTGTGAAGAAAAAACGGGTATAAATTACGAAGGAAGTGAAAATGATAGAGATGTATCTTTTAGGGTCATTGCTGATCATAGTAGAGCTATAAGTTTTTTAATTAGTGACGGTATATTACCTAGCAATGAAGGTAGAGGTTATGTGTTGAGGAAAATAGCTCGTCGTGCGATGAGACACGCTAGAGTTCTTGGTATTACAGAACCTTTCCTATCTGAAACTGCTTATGTTTTATCTGAAAATATGGGGACTGCTTATCCAGAGTTACAAGATAATTTAAACTTTATATCTAAAATTTCTACAGTTGAAGAAGAAAGATTTTCTAAAACCTTGTCGCAGGGACAACCAAGGATGGATGAATTATGTGAAAAAGCGAAAGCATCTGAAGATAAGATTATTTCTGGAGAGGATGTATTTACTCTTCTTGATACCTATGGATATCCGTTGGATCTGGCTATTGAAACATCTTTATCGGAAGGTTTAAAAATAGATCATGAGTCATTTGATAAAGCTATGAATAACCAACGTGAGAGAGCCCGTTCTTTTTGGAAAGGTTCAGGAGAGCTTGCAGTAGAAGAAATATGGAAAAAATTAGAGAGTACTTTTGGTAGTATATGTTTTGAAGGATACTCAAAACTTTCTGTTTCATCTCAAGTGATTACAATAGTTAAAGATAATGTGGAGATAGAAAAAGCGGAAAGTGGTTCAGAAGTTGATATTTTAATAGATCCCAGTCCATTTTATGCCGAATCAGGAGGACAGGAAGGTGACCAGGGATATATAGAGTGGGATTCCGGTTCAGCTATAGTTTTAGATACAAAAAAACCGTCTAGAAACCTAAATGTTACTAGAATCCGTATAGAAGATGGAGAGTTGTCACCGTCACAAAAGATTATGACAAAGGTAGATAATCTCAGAAGAACCAAATTATCTGCGAATCATACTGCTACTCATCTATTACATTATGCTTTAAGGGAAGTATTGGGAGATCATGTTAAACAAGCAGGCTCTCATTTGTTTCCTGATAGACTACGTTTTGATTTCACTCATTTTGCTTCTCTTTCGGATCATGAGAGGGAACAAGTTGAGGATATAGTAAATAGTTATGTAATGAATAATAAAGAGGTTTCTACACGTGAAATGTCTTTAGATAATGCTCTTTCTATTGGAGCTACTGCTTTATTTGGAGAAAGATATAGTGAGAATGTTAGGGTTGTTTCGATAGGAGATTTCAGTACAGAATTATGCGGAGGGACCCATGTTAAATCGACTGGCCAAATTGGTTTTTTTAGGATCACGCAAGAGAGTAGTGTTGCTTCTGGAGTCAGGAGAATTGAAGCAATAGTAGGAGAAGATGCTTTTTCAAATGTAAGGAATGAACAAAAAAAATTGAATAAAATTCGACAGATTTTAAAATCTGCTCCAGATGAGGAAGTGAAAAAAATAGAAGAATTATTAGAAAGTTTTAAAAATCTTGAAAAAGAAATTAGTTCTGTTCGAACCAAAGAATCAACCTCCGAATTAGAGAGCCAAATTAAAGATGTTCAGGAAATTGATGGAATTCGCTTTGTCGCAGTTCGTCATGATGGAGTAGATTCCAAAGAACTTAGGAGTATGATCGATTTTTCGAAATCAAAGATTGAAAGTGGAGTTGTCATTATAATTTCAGTTTTTGAAGAAAAAATTTCTATTGCTGTTGGAGTCACGAAAGATATTTTGAATCGTATACATGCAGGAAAATTAGTTGGGAAAATTGCATCTAGTCTTGGGGGGAAGGGTGGGGGTCGTCCTGATTTTGCCCAAGCAGGTGGTGGCAAAGAAATCAATAAAATTGATCAGATTCTTTCAAGTATTCCATTATTTATTAAAAGCAATTCTGAATAAGAGGTACTTTTGCAATCTGATAATCCTTCGAGTATAAAAACTAAAACAGCTTTTCATCGAAAGAAATTATCCTATCTTGTTGTTGCACACATAGCTAATGATAGTTGTTTTGGATTTTTGTCACCTATTATTCCGATCTTAAAAGAGATGCTTAATATTCCTCTTTCTTTTGTTGGATTTCTTGGTCCAACACTTGCTGCTACAGGCGCCCTTGGCCAACCTATCTTTGGAATGATTGCAGATAGATTTCAAAAAAATTGGTTGCTTGCACTAGGTCCTATTCTAGGAGGATTAATTTCTTTCGCTACTACCGTGAATAGTATCCCTGTTCTATTTATATTACTTTTTATTGCCGGTTTAGGTTCTGCTTGTTTTCATCCAATAGCCTCAGTAAGAGCAGTTCAATTTTCTGGAAATAGGAAAGGATTAGGAGTTTCAATATACATTGCAGGTGGAAGGTTGGGAGTAAGTCTTGGCGCAGCTATGGCTACCTTTGTAGTAACATGGTTTGGTGTTGAAGGGCTACCTTATACTTGTCTTGTTGTTTTTTTTATTGGATTTTTATTGTTTTTTTTGAATTTAGATTCGGAACAAAAGGTCCAGGAAAAATCACCTAAAAAAAATCCTATAGATATTAGATCTTTAGGATTAGTCTTTCGTTCTCTAATGGGACTTTGGTTCGTTAATTATTTTCGTACAGTAGTTACTATGTCTATTTCTTTTTACCTTTCTATTTACCTTATAGAAAAGGGGAATTCTTTTGCAGATGGCGGTTTTTCTATATCCTTTTTTTTATTTGCAGCTGCTATTGGTGGGATTTTTGGCGGATACCTTTCGGATCTTTTTGGTAGAAGGTCGGTGATAATTTTTTCCTTATTAATTGGAACTCCTTGTATAGGTATATCACTATATTCTAATGATATTTTTTTTCGTTTACTTTTTTTAATTTTGGCAGGAGCTGCTTTTTACTCTCAGATGGGAGTTTCTGTTACTTATGCGCAGGAAATAATACCTGAACATGCAGCCTTAGCAAGTAGCTTTATGTTAGGAGTGGTTTGGTTTTGCTCAAGTTTGACAATGCCTTTAATCGGTGTAATTGCAGACCATTTTGGAATACTGATAGTTATGCCTGTTACCTGTTTAATCTTTGGTACGCTTGGACTTCTTTTGGCTTTAAGGTTACCAAAATTAGAAAACTTTTAATTTAATTTTCAAATTGTTTTGCCCGCATTTTATCTAGTAGGTCGGAGAAAGATGATCTGTTAAGTATTGATTTAAATTGGTCTCTATAAGTTTTTATGAGACTGACTCCTTCAATTACTACATCATATACTAACCAGCTCTCTTTTTTTTTATGCATTTTATAATAAACTCTTATAGGTTGTTCTTTTGTGACTACTAAAGTTTTTACTTTTGCATAGTTCCCGTCGATTGATTCCTTTGTATATTGAACTGTTTGGCCATTGTATCGCTCTATTTTTGATATATATGTTGATTCCAAAAGATATTTAAATGAATAGAGGAAATCTTTTTTTTCTTGGCTAGTTCTTTTATGCCAGGCTCTTGAAAGAGCTCTTTTAGCCATTTCATTGAAATCAAATCGTTGTTCAAAAACTGATCTTAATTTATTTCTTCTTAATAAGGATTTATCTGGGCCTTTGAAAGAAGGTTCATCTAAGACATACTTTAATTCATTGATACTATCTCTGATTTGAGTTTGTGGCTGGCCGGAAAAGACAGAGCTAGAAATACAAAAAAACAGAATAATACTCACTATTGAGATTAAAGAAAAAGATCTCATTGCTGTCCTTTAATTTTCATAAAAGAAATATGTAAAGAAAAAATCTAGCTCATTATATAAGTTATTTGACTTTTCCAAAAATGAATTTTCCAATTAGTTTTTCGAAATCAAGAGGAGGTTCAGTTTCTCTAATTATTCCTCCTGCATTGATTTTTTTTTCTGCTCCGCCCTGACTAATACTTAAATATTTAGCTCCTAAAATTCCTTTTGTCCTTATGGATGCTATTGCATCTTCAGAAAGTTTAATAGATTTTTTTAACTGTAAGGTTACTACAGCTTCTTCGTCTTTAAGTTCTATTTTTGAAATTTTGCCGATAGGGACTCCAGACATTTCTACTGAAGCTCCATTTCTTAGGCCAGAAACACTTTCAAACTTTGCTTTGACTACGTAGGTGTCTGAAACAAAAAAATCTATTTCTCCAAGATGTACCGAGAGGTATACCAAGGATGCTATCCCAATCATAAAAAACACCCCGACAGACAAATCGATTTTACGTCGTTTCAATTTAAATCTCCTTGACTGATTAACGGAAAAACATTGATGTTAAAAAATAATCGCTTATCAAAATAATAACAGACGACATAACGACTGCTGAAGTTGTGGCCTTACTTACTCCTTCTGCTCCATGACCACAGTTATAACCTTTATATGTACAAATCCATACTACTAATAGACCAAATGCTAGTGATTTCCAAAATCCACCCATTAGGTCACTCATTTCAACTTTAGATGACATTTCTCCAAAATAAACTCCTGAATTTAATCCAAGTAATTTTACCCCAACTAAATATCCACCAAAAATTCCAATTAAATTAAACATTGCAGTAAGTAGAGGAAATACTAAGATTCCAGAAAGAATTCTTGGCAAAACTAGTTGTTTAAGCGGTTCAACGGCCATACTTTTTAAAGCATCAATTTGTTCTGTAATCACCATTATTCCAATTTCAGCCGTCATAGCTGAACCAGCTCTTCCTGTTACAACTAGAGCAGTTAAAACCGGACCTAACTCCCTTATAAGACTTAAGGCAACTGCGGGACCTAATAGACTTTCAGAACCAAATTTTTGAAGTGTATAAAATCCCTGAAGCGCTAAAACCATACCAGTAAATAGTCCTGTTAAGATAACAATTAGTACTGAGCCGAAACCAATGTCATAAATTTGTTTTATAAAAAGTTTAAGTTTAAATTTTGAGCGGAAAAGAAATGAAAAGACGGAAAAAAGAAAAATTACTGAGTTGCCAGTTTTTTCAATGATAAGAATAGATTTTCTGCCGAATCTTTCTATTAGATGAATTAATTGCAAATTTATTTTTAATCCTATTTTAGTTTTAAACCAGATTTAGTAAAAACTTAGATATTTAAATATCTAAGAAAATAAAAATGAGGCTGAAAAAAAACATACACTAGTGTATCTTTGTAATACGTTTTAGAGCAACTTTATAAATCTTCATTGTGGTTTTTTGAAAGAGTTAGAAAGGTGTATATGCAGGACCATAGGGAAACAAACCAGATCCTACATTATTTCAAATTTGCTTTTAATGCTTTTTTTGATAGTTTTAATCAGACTACATTGGTAGTAGTTTCTATAACTTTACCAATTGCCGTTGTTGCGTATTCTATACAACCAGAGATTGCATCAATCGTTAAGGATAAATCAGATGTTTCATCTTTTTTAATTTTAAAATGGCTTTTTTCTCAAGCAATATTAAGAGCAGTTTCAATATTTGTTTTTATACTTGTAATACTGAGACTAGAGTTGCAAAGGAAAGGAGAGGAAACTTTTTGGGATTTCTCGTTAGCTTTTATTAGTTTTAAAAAAGTCATCTTGATTGATTTTGCCTATTATTTTGGATTACAAATTTTCATAGTATTAGTTCTTGTTTTTATTAATCTCCTTGTAGCAACGTTATTGGGGGTAAGTGGCTTTACATTACTCCTTTCATTTTCCTTAGTGTTCTTTGCAGCAATCATACCTTTTATACGCTTTTATTTTTGTACTTTTTATGTATTGTTAAAGCAGAGTAATTTCAAGGATTCATTTAAGCAAGCAAAGCTTCTATCAAAAAATTCTGAAATTAAAATTTTAAAATTAGTTAGTGGTTACTATATTTGTACTGTTTTCTTGTTATTATTTTTGTCTTCTATTATTGGTTCTTCTTTATTTTCTCAGATTATTCTTCATACATTAATTTCGATTCTTTTTGTTCCATATTGTTATGCAGGATATTCTCTTTTCTTTGACTTAGAAGAAAGTAAGTAAGAGGTTTCTAAAGATTAATCTGAAAACGAAGGCCATCGTAAGCCATTTCAATATTATCAGGAAGTGTTCTATTGGTTTCTTCGTACTCAAGTTCATAATTTGTATGAGTAAAAAAAGTTTTTTCAGGATCTAGATATTTCGAAATCTTAATAGCCTGCTCTACCGTAAGATGAGATGGATGTGGTCTATGGCGAAGAGCATCAATAATTA
>CAYWAX010000002.1:0-33442 GCA_964456425.1 uncultured Nitrospinaceae bacterium
ACTTAAATAAACGGATTTTTTTATTTTATCCACTTCAGACTGATCTTCTACTTGTATGCCAAGAGAATCCATAAATCGATTCCATAAATTAAAAGTTCCACACATAAGTGTTAGTTCAACAATTTCATTATCTGAAAAACTCTTTTTAACGACTTCAAAAACATCATCTCTAGAACGGGCAGTATTTTTTGTTACATGTTCTGCCCATAACACTGCAGCCTTTTCTCTATCTGACAAAATTGAAGAATCCATGTATTCGTCGCTTACAATAGATGATACCTGTTCTTCTGTAATCCCTGCCGCTTGTCCAAGCGCCGTATTATGCGCAAGTCAATAATCACATCCATTAACCTGACTGGTTTTGATGATTACTATTTCCTTGATTTTTGATGAAAGATAACTCCCCGCACCTTCTCTTTGCATAACTGCACTAAATAGAAGAAAAAATTTTGAAACCATAGGGATATTACCTAAAACCCTGACAGAATGAGGAACCCTTCCAATCATTGCCGTACTTGCATCATATAAATCCTTAGTAGCTCCTTTTGCATCATCCAATTCAACCATTTTAATTTTAGACATTTAAATAATCCTCCTTATAGACCTAAGAATAAGACATCTTATAATTTTATGATTCTTTCGTAAAAACATTTAAATACCAATCTTTAAATTTTCTAAATGCTATTGATCTATGACTAATGTCATTTTTATGATTCTGTGATAAATGTGCAACAGTACATTTTAAGTTTGGAAGATAGAAAATTGGATCATAACCGAATCCGTGTTGCCCTTTAGAATTTTCTGCAATCATCCCTTCAAGATACCCTGTAAATGAGTAATATTTCCCGTCCAAATTATAAAAAACAACTAAACTTACGAATCTAGCAGTACGATTTTCAATTGGGATACCTTCTAATTTTTTTAAAAGTAGTGTATTTTTCTCTTCATCAGAAAGTCCTGGACCACCAAATCTTGCGGAAAAGACTCCTAGTTCATCAGGAATTGCATCCACTTCTATGCCTGAATCATCTGCAAGAACTGGCATTCCAGTCAACTGGCTTGCACTTTTTGCTTTTAGTAAAGCGTTTTCTAAATAATTGGTACCTGTCTCTTCAACTACAATCTGTCTTCCTATCTCATCCAGCGTCAAAATATCAATTTTCATAGAAGATAAAAGTTTTTTTACTTCAAGGATTTTATGTTGATTGTTACTAAAAAAAAGAATTTTCATTTTTTGGGAAAATATACAGATTGCATGTCGATAAGTTCACTAATCCCTTTTTGAGCAAGAGATATCAAACGAGACATATCACTTTTCCGAAAAGGATCTCCTTCGGCAGTACCCTGAAGTTCAACAAAATGACTTTTCTCAGTCATTACTATATTCATGTCAACATCTGCCCTCACATCCTCACTATAATCTAGATCAAGAATACATTTCCCATCTACAATACCAACACTAATAGCAGCAACTAACCCCTTCAAAGGATTATCGGCAATCTTCTTTTCTTTTAAAAGTTTATCAACTGCTCTACAAAGAGCAATATATCCTCCCGTAATGGAAGCACATCTTGTTCCACCATCTGCTTGGATCACATCACAATCTACATAGACGGTAAATCCATCTAGTGGCTTTAAATCAACAACAGCTCTTAAAGAACGTCCAATTAATCTTTGTATTTCTACAGAACGTCCTCCTCGAGCTCTATCACGAGAAATACGATCCGAACCACTTCCAGGCAACATAGCGTACTCTGATGTTAGCCATCCTTCTCCTGAATTTCTTTTATGCCTAGGAACTCTTTCTTCTACAGAAGCCGTACATAGAACTCTTGTATTTCCAATCTGAAAAAGTGCGCTACCAGCACAAGTTTTCACATAATCAACTTCTAAGCTAACTTTTCTCATTTCGTCCGTATTTCTTTTTTTCTCACGAAAGAAATTATTTGTTTCTTTTTTTTTCATAAAAATTGTCCGATCTAATGTGGAAAATATATTCTAGAAAAAAACGTAATCTTAAGACAAACAATATATAAATATCTATCCGCCAATTGCACTCATTGTTCTATCAGGTTGTACAAATTCTTTTTGTCCTATTAGGTGACCAGGTGTTTTAGTAAGCAAAACCTTTCCTAGCCATTTTTTAATAACCTCATCACCCTCATTTCCTCGAAGTAGTTTCTTTAAATCATGCTCATCATTTGAAAATAAGCAAGTACGTATCATTCCTTCTGCTGTTAGTCTCATCCTATTACAATCTTCACAAAAAGGTTTTGTCACTGATGGGATAACGCCTATCTCCCCCTTACCGTCTTCGTAACGATATCTTGTCGCTGGATCAGAGATATTTCCAGAAACTAGTTCAAGTGCACAATTTTTCGAAAGACCATCAAGAATTTCTTCAGCAGAAAGTACTTTATCTTTATCCCAAGTCTTATCAGCATCTAGAGGCATATACTCAATAAAACGAACTATATGCCCTGTTTCTCTTGCCCAATCCGCAAAACGAGGAATCTCTTCTTCCGTTAAACCTTTAATTGCTACTGCATTAATCTTAATAGGACTAAAACCCACATCGGATGCAGATTTAATACCTTCCAAAACTTGTTTCAACTGGTTTCTTCTTGTCATAAATAGAAATTTCTCTTCATCAAGTGTATCAAGACTGATATTGATTCTTCTCAATCCAGCTTGATACAAATCTTTCGCTACAGCAGGAAGAAGTATCCCATTAGTTGTCAATGCAAGATCCATTTTAGGTTGAATATTTAACATTCCTGAGATAAGCAAAGAAAGATCTTTTCTCAGTAGGGGCTCACCTCCCGTAATATGAAAACTATCAAAACCAAGATCTGTAGTTATTCTTATAACTCGCAAGATCTCCTCATAGGACAAAACCTCATCATGAGGTAACCATTCCATGCCTTCCTCTGGCATACAATAGAAGCATCGAAAATTACACCTGTCTGTCACTGAAATTCTCAGATCGTTATGACCTCGCCCATATTTATCAAAAAGTTGAATCTGTGACATTGAATTACATTCCTTTTTTTTAAAATTCTTCAATGACCGTACCAGACAATTCTGTTTTATATCCACCTAACGATGAAACATTTTCAAGAAAGTCACTATCTTTCAAAATAGATATCAAATTCACACCTAAATTTGAGTTTGCAAATTCGACAGGAAAAACAAAATCAAATCTTTCTTTATGCAATGGAATAAAATCAAGACCTAAAAGATTTGAGGCCGAACGAACACCCAATCCAGCGTCAGCTCGTCCAGAAGATATCGCCATTGCTACACCAATATGAGTAGTCTCAATTTGATCATAACCTAAAAAATCCGAATGATGTAACCCTTCTTTTTCCATAAAATGATCGAATAAGACTCTTGTGCCTGCACCTGACTGTCGATTCACTATAGATAGATCTTTTAATGCAAGATCTGAAAAGTTTTTTATATTTTTAGGGTTCCCAGATCTCACGAAAATACCTTGTTCTCTTTCGACAAAGTTTACAAGAACCATTTCAGTATTCGGTATATACCTTTTAATATAAGACCAATTATATTCTCCACTAACAGGGTCTAAAAGATGGGTCCCCGCAAAATGTGCTTCTTCATTTTTTAATGCAATCAGACCAGCCATCGAACCTACGGATGAAATTGATAATTGATATCCGAACTTACGTTGCAAAGCAACAATTAACAAATCTAAAGCATTATCGTGACTTCCTACCATAAGAATATTCTTTTCAATTTTATCTAATGGTCTAAGAAGTTCGACCTCTAATTCTTGATTCGCCTCTAAACCTTCTGAATTTCGTGGAACTCTTACTATACCGTCTGCTTCAACAAGACTACTAATAACGCTTGCGCCTCGCTTTGCAGGTATTGCAAGCATTTTGTCTTTTACAATTCCCATTTTCACTCTTAAAAATTCTTCCATTCCAAGTCTTGAAGCAGTTTTACGACCTAACATAGCTTTTACTTTTTGGTTACTTGGAGCATTTATTCCAATTAAATGTGCAAGAATAGGCTTTACAAATTCTGACATAGCTAACACAGCAGAAACTGGGTACCCCGGTATTCCAAAAACAGTTTTCTCAATATCTTTACTATTTTTACATAATCCCATAATCGTTGGTTTCCCTGGGAAAATTGCAACTCCATGGACTAATAATTTTCCAAGTTTCTGTATAATTGAAGAAGTATAATCCTCTCTTCCAGCAGAAGAGCCTGCGTTTACTAAGACAACGTCAAATTTTTCAACTGCTTCACTAACAACTTTTTCAATCTCTTCAAAATTATCTTTTACTATAGGAAAAACTTTTGAAACTGCACCCCAACCTTTCAGCATATTAGACATAACAACTGAGTTGAATTCGAGTAAATCTCCATCCTGTAGTTCTTTTCCTGGAGGAACAAGTTCATCTCCTGTTGGAATAATTGCTACTTTAAGACGTTTTCGAACTTCGATATTTAAAATTCCTGATGCTAGCAAGGCACCTAGATCCACTGCAGACAATAGATGCCCGGCTGGAAAAATCAATTGTCCTTCTACAATATCTTCTCCTGCAACACGAACATTTTGCCAAGGAGAAGTTGAAAATTCGAGTTGAATCTCATTTTCTGATATCTGATTAACATTCTCAATCATAACAACTGCGTCTGTATCTAGTGGTAAAGGATCACCAGTATCTAAGGGAAAAATATCGGTATCAATCTTGAATGACTTCGGATTTATTGGGCTAGCACCAAAAGTTTTTTTAGCCTCAATACCATACCCATCCATTGCCGCAGCATGAAAATGTGGACTAGATATAAGAGCATTTACTGGAATATGAGTAATTCTATCCAATGCATCTTGAACGGGAATATTTTCCGAAGAAAATTCTTGGACTTCACCTATCTCTTGAAGAAGTCTCTCTAAAGCTTTTTCCCTTGGTATATTTTCAAGATAGTACTTCCTGCCGTTAAGAGGTAAGAGTGAATCTGTCAACTTTGTCCTCCAAATCAAAAAATACTTATTTAGTAAAGTAAAATTTCTACTTCTGTTTCTGCAACTAATCCATCAAAATCAGTGGGAATAATCAAGTATCCATCAGCCTTCGTCATGGTTGAAATCATTGCGGAATTTCCCATCAATGGAGAAGCAATTAATTTTTCTCCTTCTAATTCTAAACTTACGCGAATCATATCTTCCCTACCTGGAGCAGAAGGCAAATTTCTAGATAAACAAGCTAATACTTTGCCTTTTTGCGAAACAAGAATATCTTTTTCCCCTCTTAACCTTCTTATTACAGGAACTACAAATTTGTGGAAAATCATCATCGCAGAAACAGGATGTCCTGGAATTCCTATTAAAACTTTGTTTCCACCTTCGATATCAAGACGTCCGACAATAGTTGGTTTTCCTGGCTTAATAGAAATCCCATGAATTAAAACACCGGGTTCTCCTAATGAATTGATAGCAGATACCGTAAAATCTCTCATTCCCATAGAACTTCCTCCAGAAACAAGAACAATATCTACATCTTGAATAACCTTTTCCAATCTACCTTGTATAAGTTCTAGATCATCCGGAAGGATGTCTTCTACTATAGGTATACAATCCATTTCAGAAACTGCCGCCGCAAGTGAAAATCTATTGATGTCACGAATTTGTCCTGGCTTTGTTTTTTGTCCTGGACCAACCAATTCATCCCCTGTAGGTAATATAGCAATTTTCGGACGTGCGCTTACTCGAACCTTCGTTATACCCACTCCAAATAACGCTCCAATATCATGACTCTTTAGCGATATCCCAGATCCTAAAAAATTTTCTCCTTTTTTTAGGTCATCTCCTACATTTAGAATATTTTCACCAACAGAGGTAGCTTTTAGGACCTCTAGAGTTTTATCATCCATTAAATTCGTATACTCCTGCATTATAACGCAATCCGAACCCTCTGGTAGCATTCCACCAGTACTGATTCTTGCTGCTTGACCTCTTTCCAATTTAAATTTTGGTTCTTCACCCATTAAAATATGACCAACTAGTTCTAAATAAGTTGGAATAGAATCATTCGCACCAAATGTATCTTTTGCCTTTAAGGCATATCCATCCATTGTCGATCTTGCAAAATCTGGCAAATCTACAGGACTATATATATCTTCTGCTAATATACGAGATATAGCTGAATCCGCATCAAGAATTTCAGGTTGAAGAGGTGAAAATTCTGATATGGTCTGTAACACTTTTTCAGAGGAGACAACCTCAAAAAATTCCAATTCAAATCCTTCTCTTAACGAAAAAAAGAAAATTCCCTAACAAAAGTAAATACTCAAAATATTTTAAAATGGCTACTTAAGAAAACCAAAAGATTGATTCAGGAAAAATCTATGGAAAATGCATATATCATTTTTTATTTAAAGATTCTTCATCTGAAGGAGATTCCTCCTTTATAGAATCAGAATCTTCGTTAATCCCCTTCTTGAAACTTCGAATCCCTTTTGCAAGACCAGAGCCTATATCTGGAAGTCGTTTTGCACCGAAAACGAGAACACATATAGCCAAAATAACTAGTAGTTCTGTAAATCCCATATTAAAAGGCATCTTTTTGAAAACCTCCTAAAGTCTTTATAGGTTTATGACTCAGAAAAAACATTAGCACAAGCAGAAACACCTGCTCCAACTTTGTCGTTATACCCCATTTTCTTGAAAATTACCTCAAGTGCAGAAAGGAAATAAACTACATTAGCCTGAGATGCACCATGGCCCATCATGCCTACTCGCCATATTTTTCCAGCCAACGGTCCAAGACCACCTCCAATTTCAATATTGAAATCATTTAAAAGGGTTTTCCTTATTGCACCATCATCTAAACCATCATAGAGAGAAATTGTATTTAGAGTAGGGGTTCTTGCACCCTCCTTTGCAAACATAGAAAGCCCCAAAGCTTCGACACCCCTTTGTAGAGCTAAACTTGCTAGCTTATGTCTTACAAAACGCTTCTCTAAACCTTCATCAAAAATAATCCTTAAAGCTTCTCTTATTGCATAGTTCATCGTAATCGGGCCAGTATGATGATATACGCGATCATTTCCCCAATACTTTTCGACCATGCTTACATCAAAGTACCAACTCGTAACTTTATTTTTTCTCTCACGAACCTTACCTAGAGCACGCTCTCCAAAAGTTATTGGAGCCACACCAGGTGGACATGATAAACATTTTTGAGTTCCACTATACGCAATCTGGACTCCCCAGTTATCAATTTCAACTGGGACTCCTGCAAGAGATGTAACACAATCAAGTAATAATAGTGCATCATGTTCTCTACAAATTGCTCCTATGTCTTCCATTGGTTGTAGTACTCCAGTGCTAGTTTCTGCGTGTACTATTCCTACCAGAGATACTCCTGGATTTGATTTTAATGCTTCTTCAAGATCACTTGGATTTATAGGTTGTCCCCAAGGAGCCTCTACACGAATAACCTCTGCACCAAATCGACCTGCAACATCCGCCATTCTTTCACCAAAAACTCCATTAATACATATAACTGCTTTGTCTCCCTCTTCAATAACATTACAAATAGAAGCCTCCATCGCAGCACTTCCGGTACCTGAAACTGGAAAAGTAACTTCATTTTTTGTATTAAAAAGTTCGCGCAACATCTTCTGACAATCATCCATTACTTTCAAAAAATAAGGATCTAAATGACCTATGACATGCGTACTCATAGCTTTTAAAACACTAGGATGAACAGGACTCGGTCCTGGACCAAGAAGTAGACGCAAATCTGGATTTAATTCTTCAACCAACATAATTACTCCCCAATAAAAGGCAACAACGACCCAAAAAAAGTAAAAGTTTAAAAAATAATAAGTATCGATAGTATCATAAAGAATAAAATAATTTAAAATATTGTAACGATTAAATTAGAACAAAAAATATGTAAATTTTAAAATCAGATTGACTTTATAGTATGCAGAGACAAAAATTAGGATTATTTTCTTTGTAGTATCCTAATTCGACACCATGCAACTAAGGCGTCGAATTGATGTTTAGTGATTCATATAAAATTTCTATCATTTAATCTTGTAATAAGGAAGAACTCTATGCCAAAAATGACTGGTGCCCAATATCTTGCCGAAGCTCTTAAAGCGTATGAAGTGACACATTTATTTCATGTCCCAGCAATTCTTAGAAAAACTATGGTTGAACTAGAAGAAAGAACTCTCATTAACCGAGTTCGAAGCCATGGAGAGAAGTCCGCGGCATACATGGCAGATGGGTATGCAAGAGCAACAGGAAAACCCGGTATATGCGCAGCACAGGTAATTGGAGCAATGAATCTTGCTGCAGGATTACGTGATGCTTTTCTAGCAAGATCTCCAGTGATTGCTTTTACCGGAGGAAGAGTTCCAGAAACAAAATTCAGAAAAGTTTATCAAGAAATAGATGATGTCCCAACTTTTGATCCTGTCACAAAATTCAATGCCACAATAGACGATGTATCTAGAATTCCCGATATGTTAGATCAAGCTTTTCGAAGTGCAACCTCTGGATCTCCTGGTCCAGTCCATTTGCAATTTGCTGGAAATGAAGGACAACTTGATCAGCAAGAAGCAGAAATGACATTACAGGTTGATAAAAACTGTATAAAGATGCCTCCAAATAGACCAGTGGCTGATTTAAATAGTATCTCGGAAGCTGCAAAGATTCTCTCAAATTCTATGAAACCCGTTATAGTAGTTGGAGGCGGAGCTAGGTCTTCAGAAGCATCAAAAGAAGTTTTAACTCTTGCAGAGAAGTTAAATATTCCGGTAGTTACTTCACTTAATGGGAAAGATGTTTTTCCATCAACCCATCATCTTTCGGCTGGAGTAGTTGGGACATATTCAAGAGAAAGTGCAAATAAAACCGTACTTGAATCGGATTTAGTATTTTTTGTAGGAACCCAAGCTGGAGGAATGACTACACACTTTTGGGCAGTTCCTCCAATCGGAAAATCTGCGATTCAACTAGATATCGACCCAGAAGCCCTCGGCAGAAACTATCCACTCGAAGTTGGCCTGAATGGAGATGTAAAAGCTACCCTTCAAAAACTAATTGAAATTTGTGATTCTTCCACAGCAAGTAAAAGACAGAAATGGGTAGAAAAAGTAGGAATAATAGTAAAAGAATATTACGACACTTTTTCTGAACTCATGAATTCTGAAGATATCCCAATGCGACCAGAAAGAATTTGTAAAGAAATGACAGATCACCTTCCTTCAGACGCTATGGTTGTTGTGGATACAGGACATTCTGGAATGTGGATGGGCGGAATGTATGATTTAAGAGAACCTACACAAAACTATATGAGAAGTGCTGGTCATTTAGGTTGGGCGTTCCCTGCAGCTCTAGGGGCAAAGTGCGGTATTCCAGACAGACCTGTTATTTGTTTCACTGGAGATTCAGGATTTTGGTATCACATTGGAGATATTGAAACCGCTGTTCGATGGAATATTAATGCAGTAATTCTTGTTAATAATAATCATTCTGGTAATCAATCCAAAAGAGGATTCGATAGAATCTACGGTGGAGAACAAACAGAGAAAGCATTCGAACTTTGGGGTCTAAGTAAAGTTAATTTCGCGAAAATTGCAGAAGATATGGGCGCATTGGGAATTCGAGTTGAAAAACCAGGTGAACTAAAAAGCGCTTTCGACCAAGCTTTTTCTGCTAATCGCCCTGTTGTTTTGGATGTAGTAAGTGAAATTAACGCCTTGGCACCAATAGCGCATAGCTAAAGACAAAGAAATTTAGCTTTCATCTAATAGGATATCCTCGTAATCTGGAATAGCACCCTGATCTTTTTTAGCAGCAAGGGATTTTCTTTTAAATTCCATAACTAGCGTATTTTTTTGATTATAAGCTCTTGTCAAAATCGTAACAATTCCACGATCTGGTTTTGATTTTGACTCTCTTTTCTCAATAATTTCTGATTCAGCATAGATTGTATCCCCAATAAAAACTGGATTCGGAAGTTTAATAAAAGACCATTCTAAATTTGCAATCGACCTATAAGACACATCTTCTACCGACATACCTGTAACAATCGCTAAAGTCAGTGCAGAATTTACAAGCGGCTTACCAAACTGCGTTTTTGAAGCATAGTGATAATCAAAATGTATAGGATGATTATTATTTGTAAGAAGTGTAAACCACGTATTATCACTTTCTAAAATAGTTCTGCCAGGACGATGTTTGATTATTTCTCCAACTACAAAATCTTCAAACCATCTTCCTTTTTGATTCTTTTCCATTTTGTACCCTGTATCTAAATTGGATAACGTTCAAGTAGACGGCGGGCAATAATTATTCTTTGTATTTCGTTAGATCCTTCTCCTACAGTTAAAAGCTTACAATCACGGAAATAGCGCTCAACTGGCAACTCTTGAATAAATCCCATGCCGCCATGTATCTGAATAGCTTCACTTGCACAATATTCGGCTGTTTCAGAAGCAAAAAGTTTTGCCATTCCCGCTTCCAGATCACATCGTTTATTCTCACTCTTCAAATTAGCAGCTTGATAGGTCATTAATTTTGATGCATGAATACGAGTTGCCATTTCGGACAATTTTGACTGAATTAATTGATGATGAGCGATGGGTTTCCCAAAAGTTTCCCTTTGTTGTGCATATTTTACTGAGTCTTCAAAAGCAGCTCTTGCTAAACCAACACTTCTTGCAGCAACATTAATTCTGCCACCTTCAAGTGCACTCATAATCATAGGAAAACCTTCATTCTCTTTTCCGAGAAGATTTTCAAGAGGGACTCTCGCGTCTTCAAAGATTAATTCGCTAGTTCTAAGTCCACGATATCCCATTTTTTTTAGGTGACGACTGACTTTAAATCCAGGACCTCCTTTATGTACAAGAATCCCTGAAATTCCTTTTGTTTTTGGCAACTCAGAATCTGTACGAACCAAGACACAAAACATATTGGCGTGTTCAGCATTTGAAGTCCACATTTTTGTTCCATTAATAACCCATTGGTCTTCTTCTTTTGTCCCTTGAGTTCTCAGAGCAGCTGAATCAGAACCTGAACCCGGCTCACTTAAAGCCATACCTGAATGCCACTCCCCAGTTGACATTTTTGGCAAATAATTTTTTTTCTGTTCATCAGTTCCATAATGTAATATCATCCAAGAAGTCATCATATGTGTCCCTAAAATTCCCGCAACACTCATCCAACCAACAGAAAGTTCTTCCATGGCAATTGCGTAACAGACTTCGTCCATCCCACCCCCACCATATTCTTCAGGAATTGTCAGACCAAAAAAACCTAACTCCTGCATTTTTTCAACAATACCACTAGGATAACGATCCTCAAGTTCATATTCCATTGCTACAGGTTTGATTTCACGTTCAACAAAATCTTTAATCATTTTTTGAACGCTTGTTTGTAATTCATTAAATTCAAAATCCATTTCATACTCTCCAATAATGATGAAACTATGAAAAATTCAACAAAATCAAATTATTCCTTTTTCTTTATATTTTTGAATATCTTTTTTCGAAATTCCTAAATTCTCTAAAATCGAATCTGTATGTTCTCCTAAAATCGGAGGCTGCTCTAATCTAGGTTCAATGTTATTAAAAGAGACAGGGAATCTACACATCTTTACATTCCCATATTTTCCATTTACTTCTTTAAAAATTTCTCTTGAGATAGATTGAGGGTGATTACAAACTTCCTCAAGACCATTTACACTGCCACACGGAACACCAAATTCAAGAAAAATTTTCCTCCCCTCCTCACGTTCTTTTGTTTTCAATACAGGAAGAAAAACTTCTAATAGTGCATCCATATTCTTATATCTATTAGAATTTGATGAAAAACGAGAATCTTCAATCCATTCCTGATGTTCTAAAGCCTTAGCAAAACTTTGCCAAGTTGCTTCACTTGCACAAGCTATCGCGATCAATTTACCGTTTTTTGCAGGATATGCACCATAAGGAGCTAATAAATGATGACCCGTTCCTATACGTTCTGGCGTATAGTTATTTTCAAAAAAATGAAAAGGGAAATATCCAAGCATACTCACCATACAATCAAACATTGAAACATCTATTTCTTGACCTAAACCATCTTGATCCCGTTGTTTAAGAGCCATCATACAACTTAGTGCAACGAATAAACCGGTAACACCGTCACAAATAGAAAGTGCCATTTTTGCAGGCTCTTCTTTCGAACCAGTCATCTCAATAATTCCAGTTTCTGCTTGGATTAGACCATCAAAAGCTTTCATTTTTTTATAAGGTCCATCCTGTCCATATCCCGAAGTGTGAATATAAATAATATCTTTCTTTAATTCTTTAACATTTCTATAATTGTATCCAAGCTTATCTATTGAGCCCGGACTAAAGTTTTCCAAAAAAATATCCGCATCTTGAATCAATTTATTGAGAATTTCTTTTCCATCCGGATCTTTTAGATTAAGTGTAAGACTCTTCTTATTTGGATTGACCCAAAAATGAACAGAACCCTCTCCATTAACAACATCATCCCAATGTCGTACCATATCTCCTTGGTTTGGAATTTCAATCTTAATAACCTCCGCACCAAAATCTGCGAGATGTCGAAGTCCTACAGGACCACTTATAGAAACACCAAGTGAAACTATTTTAATTCCTTCAAGAGGAAGAGACATATAAATTCTTTCCTTTTAAAAATTTTTTCGGTTTCAAATCTTTTTTAAATACTCTTGAAAATCATAAGTAAGAAAAAACAAAAATCTTATAGTGAAATCCAACGTAATAAATTCTAAGTCTTCTTTGTCGTCAGAAATCTCATTTCTCAGTTCCTCTAAAACTTCAAAAATCTCTTGCACTTCACTACTTATAGTAGACTCATTAATTTTATTTTCAGGTTGAATATCATTTTCAACGAAATTAGCAAATGAATTAATCTCGTAGGAAACGAAACAGAAAGCATGATATACCGCTTTCTCTATTTCATCTTCTCCTTTGCAATCCTTCCTCAAGTCGTTTAATTTTGCAAGTATTGATTCTACTTTCACTTAATATCCTCTTTTATTGACTTTAAAAATTTCCCGAAAAACATTATCCTAATAATACTGATTATAATCATGCAGTTTAAACTTTGCGAGGCTTGAACCTTGAAAGAGTTAAAAAAAATATTCCCATTTAGGATAATATAATGAAAAATACAGACCTAATTTCCTATGAAGAAAATTTAAACAAGTTTTTAAGACTCAACTCTTTTCCTGTCGCTATTAAATTCTTAAAAAACTTAGAAGAGATACCCGAACGAACTAAAAGACCATTAAAAGATTTAAAAAATCAATTTACGACTTGCCAAGCAATTGGAATGGCTAGGAAATACGGTTGGGTAATTGCACTTGGAAAAGAAGATAGCAGTTGTGTTCTTGGTGCAATGGCACTTGGATTAGAAAAGAAATTAGATCATTACAATGAAGGTAATTTATGTATAAATTTATATACCGAGAATCTAGATGCAGGTCGAATAAGCGAGGAAAGTGTTCCTAGACTTAATGAAAACGAATATGCTGGAATAGTTGTTAGTCCACTTAATCGAGCCTCATTTATTCCCGACTGTATAATAATATATGGGAATAGCGCACAAATCATGAGATTAGGGCAAGCCTGGCTTTGGAAAAGGGGTGGAACTATGAGCAGTGAGTTTAGAGGAAGAATTGATTGTGCAGATATAGCAATAGCTCCATTTATTTCAGGGGAGCCACAAATGATTGTCCCTTGTACTGGAGATAGAATCTTTGGACAAGTGCAAGATCACGAAATTGCTTTTAGTTTCCCGTTCGAACTAAGCAAAGAAATAATGGAAGGTTTAGAAGGAACTCATAAGGCAGGTGGAGCAAGATACCCTGTTACAAACTGGATGAATTACACTGGTCATTTCCCAAATTCATACGAAAACTACAAAGAAATGATACAAAAAGAAGAAAAAAACTAAACCTTTACTCCGGTATTCCGTAATTCAGACAAGATTTGCGAAATACCTTTTTTTGCGATTGTTCTAATTCCACGAGCAGAAACTTTTAAAGTCACCCATCTATTTTCCTCGGCTACCCAAAATCTCTTCTTGTGAATATTAGAATTAAACCTTCTTCTAGTTTTTTTATTGGAATGACTCACATTATTACCAAACATCACACCCTTGCCTGTAACGACACATCGTTTGTGAGAGAGGCTCTTAATCTTAGACATTTTATTTTACCTCACGAAAAAGAACATGTTTCCTACAAAAACTACAGAATTTTTTAAATTCTAGTCTATCAGGTGTAGTTCTCTTATTCTTTGTAGATGCATATCTTATTTTTTCACAATCTACACACTCTAGCAAAATTTTATCTCTCATAATCCACTAACCTTCTTTAAGAAACACGTATGCTTGAAAAACGTGAAAGATACATCAAATTTGAGTTAAAACGCAAGTAGTATTAACTTGGTTTTTTCAAAAAACCATCTACAGGCAATTTTATACCCATTTTTTTTTCTGTAGCAAGCTTAAATATCTCCGACCCAAGCGCAACATCTTCTGAAGCCACTCCTTGGCTTAAGAACAGATTTACTTCATCTTCTGAAGTTCTTCCAGACATAGTTCCATTTGCTAAAATTCCTATTTCTACTACTTGCCCCCAATTAATTATATTTGAGTTTACAGCACCTACTAAATCTCCACTTTCAAATTTTGCGCCTTCTAAATTATCTGTAACAATACGTCCTTGAGAAGCTTTTCTAAATGTCTCATCATCAATTTCTCGATTTGCAATCCTATTAGATCCTGCCGCAATAATTGTCGTTCCAGGTTCTATATCTTTTCCGTCAAATACAGGATTGCTAGAGTTAGTCATTGTACAAACTATTTTTGAACCTTTAACGGCTTTGGATGGGTCATCAACAATTATCAATTCTGAATTAACTCTCTTTTCCATTTTTTTAACAAATTTTTCTCTATTATCCTTGTTCCGACTAAAAATTTTAACTTTTTTAATATTTCTTGCTAAACATATAGCTTCAAGCTGTGTACCAGCTTGTCTCCCTGTACCAATTAATCCAGCTTCTTCTATTGATTCATTCGCCATATATTTTGCAGCAATACCACTCGCTGCTCCCGTTCTTAGTTGTCCAAGTAAGTTCGCTTCCATCAAAGAAAGAAGTTCCGAACTGTTGGCATCCCAAAGTAAAAAAATAAATCGAACACCAATTCCAGGAAAAGCAGTGTAAGTTTTCAGGCCTAAATACCCTTCATTTTCTCGCATTAAACTTGCAAACATTACATGCATCATACCATCAGGAACATAAACTCTTCTTCTAGGTTGATTTGTTGCCTTCCCTTGTCCCTGTAATCTGAAACAATCTTCAACTACCCTCATCACTTCCGGCATTTTAACAAGGGATTCTATCTCTGTTTCATTTAAATAGAGCATACAAAACTCCTTTACTCAGATATATACAAGTTGAATTTATACTCGAAATTTTTCAATCTTATTCATATCAATTGAAACACCGAGTCCCGGCAAATTTGGAACAGCAACCTTGCCAATATCAATTTCAATAGGAAGATCAACTATATCATCGAACATTTTATATGGACCAACAGACTCAATAGCACTAAGAACAGACTTAGAAGTAGAAGCAAGATGGATTTCAGCAATAGTCTGTGGAGAAAGACCAAATCCATGTCCAATTACTACTTCCAATCCTGCTTCTTCCAGCATGCTGATCATTTCCCTCACTTTAAACACAGATCCTTGCTTCATAATTTTAAGTTTAACTATATCCGCGGCTTCTCGCTTAATAACTTCTAATAAACTACAATAATCAGTAACACATTCATCCGCCATGATTGGAATGTCTACAGAACGTCTAAGTTCAGCAAGATCATCCAGCTTTTCTCTGTCGAAAGGTTGTTCAAAAAGACGAATATTAGCATTTGAAACTTCTTTAATAAAATCTTGGGCTTTTTGTATATTTTCATATGATTCATTCGCATCTACTCTGATTTCGAAATCTTTTCCAGCCCCTTGTCTCACTGCTAAAACTCTTTCTATATCGCTATCTACTTCACCATTCAGTTTTACCTTGCAAGCTTTCCAACCATTTTCTTTGAATTTTTTTGCTTCAATAGATGCATCCTGATTTGATAGGACACCAATCCAAGCGTTAAAAAAAACTTCTTCAACTACGGCACCTCCTAGCAACTCACCAATAGAAACCCCAAAAGATTTTGCATGTATATCTGAAAGAGCGAGCGTAATCGCAGATTTTCCCTCCCATAATCCATTCAGAGTGGAATCCAAAATATAAGAAATTTTTCTAAAATTTCGTGGATCTTCTCCAATGAGGACTGGACACAATTTTTTTTGAACCGCTTCTGCAATATCATTTCGATTTAATCTTGTATATCCTTCTGATGGTTCCATATCACCAACCCCATCTAAGCCATTGTCTGTCTTTACATGAACAACCATTCCTTCTTGTACATTGTGATTATGTCTTGCATTACGAAAAAACCCTCTCATGGGCATATCAATTTTATAAACATCAATATTCGATATTTTCATTTATAAACTCTCATACAATAAAAAAAAAAATCAAAATCAGATATCTGAAACTGATTCCCCGAATAATTCGCTAATCTCAATTACTCTATCTGTCAAACCTTGTTCGTGTGCATACAATGTAAGTTTTTCCAACGTCTTACGATTTTTATTTACTCCATACGGCCAGTAATTTTCTCCAAAAACAGAACGAGTTTCCTCCATAAACGCAGGCAAAAAAGGAATCATCGCAGAAAGCGCTCCCGTATCGCTTAAACTTTCTATTGTTTTTTTTCTACTCTGTTCAAGAGCAGTATATAGATTCTTCAATAACCAAGGAAATTTTTCACTTATCTGTTTTCTTAATACAACACAATGCATAATAGGATGGACTTCGGTCCTTTTATAATAATCAATCTCATCGTTTTTATAGTCAGGAAATAATCGGACAACTTTATCAGGACTCCTTAAGAAGGATAAAGGAACCTGATGTATAAGAGCAGCATCTATTTCACCTTTTTCAAGCATATCTGATAAATTTGTATCTTTAGGGATTAAGCTTATTTGACAACCATCGGGCATTTCAATGGGGACCCTAGGTTCTTTAGCAGAAACCCAATCTACGGTTTTAATGTCTAAACCATACTCTTCCTTTAATATTCCTATTATCCATACAACTGCAGTCATACCCCATTCTCTAATGCCAATTTTCTTTCCATTTAAATCAGAAGGAGTTTTAATTCCTGAGTTAGAGTTAGCATAAACCATAGAATGTCTAAAAACACGACTAGGAAAGGCTGGGATCCCTACAAAAGGAGAATTTCCCTTCCCAAGCAGAAATAAGTGTGCTCCCATAGACATCTCAGACAAATCAAATTCTTGATATCTACACATACGATAGAAAATATCACTAGGTGAAAACTTCAAAATTCTTAAATTTACACCTGAAGGTGAAATTCCATTAGAATCTAAAAAATGAGTTCGATCATAATCTCCAAATGCACCTGTTAGTTCCAAATTTGACATTATTTTTCCCCTCACTTAAGTTGTATAACTTTAAAAAAATGAGATACAGAATGTCTCACAAAGTAAACCGAAGAACAATAGATATTTATTTCATAAAACTAGATATTGACACATATGACAACCAAAAAAAAAAAAAATCAAGATAGGTTTTTTAATTGAAACTGATACAATATAAAAAAAATTGAATCAGAAAGAAAACTAAGCTATTTTAAAGAAATTTTTTCTAAAAAATATTTGAGTGCGAAAAGATGAATAATGCAGATTTAATAGTTAAAACTTTAAAAAGAGCAGGTGTTAAATACGGTTTCGGGATACCAAGTGGTAATGTTCTTCCTTTGATGGAATCTATGAGAAAGGGGGGAATAGAGTTCATTTTAACAGCTCATGAAGGTTCGGCAAGTTTTGCTGCCGACGTGATGGGTCGTCTGACTGGAACCCCTGGTTTTTGTATCTCAACTCTCGGTCCTGGAGCAACAAACCTTACTACTGGGATAGGAAGCGCATTTTTAGATCGATCTCCTGTTATAGGAATTACTTGCAATTTAAAAACTGACCAAATTGGACGTCGAATACAAATGTATATAGATCATCATAAACTTTTTGAACCTATTACAAAGTCTAGTTTTTCTTTTAGAAAAAACAAAGTCGCAACTACTCTACAAAAAAGTTTGGAAATAGTTAAATCTGAACCTCTTGGACCCGTACATCTGGATCTTCCAGAAGATATAGCTCTCCTCAAAACAACTGAAAAAATTCCATCAATACCTAAAATGAATTATATAAAAAATCCTTCAAATAGTTCTATTCAAAAAGCAATCAAGGTACTTACCGATTCACATCAACCAATTGCAATACTCGGTTCTTCAGTTACAAGAATGAAAAATCCTGATCTTATTTTAAGATTTTTAGAAAAATTTCAGATACCCTTTGCATCTACAACAATGGCAAAAGGAATAGTTTCGGAAGAACATCCTCTTTCAATAGGTTGTATAGAGAGGGGGAAAAGACAAATTCAAAGAGAATTTTTAAGTACTTCTGACCTAATTGTTGGATTAGGATATGATGTCATAGAAGTTGAGTATGAGGCATGGATCAGAGATACCCCTTTGCTCAACATAGATATAGAAAATGCAGATACTGACAACTCCGTTAAAATTGTACATGAACTAGTAGGTGACCTTGATTTTTCAATACAGAACCTTTCAAAAGAAATAACAAAAAAGAAATTTTTTCATTGGGATAAAGATATTATCTCTAAACATAAAGTTTATTTCCAAAAAGCTTTAAGACCTAAGACAAAAGGTTTCGCAGCACATGAAGCAATCGACATTGTTAGACACGTCTTACCAAAAAATGGAATCATTTCTTTTGATGTTGGGGCGCATACCCACCAAATTGCAAGTCAATGGACTGCATACGAACCAAAAACTTTTTTGATTACAAATGGATGGTCTTCTATGGGATTTGGATTGCCTGGAGCAATTTCTGCAAAATTAGCTTCTCCAGATCGTCCAGTTGTAGCATTGATTGGAGATGGCTGTTTTCAAATGACATGTGGAGAAATTGCTGTAGCTAAAAGATTAAATATTACTCTTCCTGTAGTTGTATTAGATGATAGTTGGCTTTCTCTAATTCAGGTAAAACAGGATAGAAGATCCTACGAATTATATGGAACGAAACTCAATGAAGTATCTCCGAAATCTCCACCATCACACTATTTTGGAGTCCCTGCTTTTGGGGCTAATACCCCAGATGTCCTGGAAAAATTATTAAAAAAATCCTTTAAATTGAAAGGACCTTCAGTAATAGAAGCAAAAGTTAATCCAGAACATTATATGGAAACAGTTTTTGATTAATGCAAAAAAAATGAGGCACTATCATGGAATTTAAAAAAGTTGGAATAATTGGAGTGGGCACCATGGGCTCTAATATTGCTATTTTATCTGCCAGAGCTGGAATAGAGACTCTTATTGCAGATGAAAATGAGAATAATTTAAATTATGGTTTTGAAAATATTCAAAAATTTTTGTCGGTGGGAGTATCAAAAGAGAAACTGACTGAAACTCAAAAAAAAACAATTGAACATTCAATTCATAAAGTAACATCAATGCAAGCACTAAATGATTGCGATATAATAATTGAAGCAATAGTTGAAGATATAAATGCCAAAAAAAATCTTTTCAAAAAATTAAACTCCTATGTTAATGAAGAAGCTATTTTTGCATCAAATACAAGCACTTTATCTATAACTAACCTAGGTTCACATTCTGGTCGTCCAGATAAAATTATAGGCACCCATTTTTGTCTTCCTGCTGCCTTAAACAAAACAGTTGAGATTTCATCAGGACTACAAACTAGCGAAGAAACATATGAAAAAACCTTTAAATTTTTGGAAAAAATAGGACAAATTCCTTCAAAAACAAAAGACACTCCCGGTTTCATTTTAAATTATTTTTTATCTCCTTTTTTAAATGATTGTATACATCTAATCGAAACTGGATATACGACTCCTTTTGATCTGGACACAGCAGTTAAACTTGGGCTTGGTTATAAAATTGGTCCCATGGAATTACTCGATATTGAAGGTCTAGATATTCATAGAACCGTTTCTCTTTCTCTTTATGAACAACTGAAAGACCCTAGATACATTCCTCCAGATTTAGTTAATAAGATGATTGATTCTGGTTCTCTCGGAACAAAAACTGGAAAAGGTTTTTATAAGTATAAAAAGCCGGGATTCTACGGGACAGCCGAGAGAGAAGACAAGTCTAAACAAATCAAAGAAACTATAAATTTTCCAGAAAACATAAAAAAAATAGGCATTGTAGGATTAGGTACTATGGGAAGTGGAATTGCACAAGTTTGCCTAACCTCCGGTTTTGAAGTTTTTGGAGTAGAAGGAAATGAAGAAATTTTAAAAAAAGGACTTGGAAAAATAGAGGGAAACCTAGAAGTTGCTGTTCAAAGAGGTAAACTAGAATCCTCTTCAAAATCTGAGATTTTAACTCGACTACAAGGTTCAACCGAAATAAGTTCTTTAGCTGAATGTGACTTAGTAATTGAAGTAATAATTGAGAATCTCGATGCAAAGATCAAAATGTTCAAAGAACTAGACAAAGTAGTTAAGAAAGATTCCATCTTAGCAACCAATACTTCCTGTTTATCTGTTTCATCTATTGCTTCTTCGACTAATCGTTCTGATAAAGTCTTGGGTCTGCATTTCTTTAATCCTCCTTATGCGATGAAACTTGTAGAAGTTATTCAAGCAATTCAAACCTCTGAAGAAACTTTTTCATTTGGTAAAGAATTTTGCAAAAAAATAGGAAAAATTCCAATTCCCGTTCAAGATAGACCCGGGTTTTTAGTTAATCGTCTTTTAATTCCATATCTAAATCATGCTGCCCAAGCATTCGATGAAAAATTAGCTTCCAGAGAAGATATGGATAGAGTCATCAGTACTGGATTAGGTTATCCAATGGGTCCTCTTACACTTTTGGATTTAGTGGGTATTGACGTACAGACTTTTGTGGCAGAGGCAATGTTTAAAGAACTCGGAGAATCACGCTTTATGCCTCCACCTATCTTAAGGCGCATGACTTCTGCCAGGTGGTTGGGCAGGAAATCAGGTAAAGGTTTCTATGAATACAAATAAAAATAAGATTAAATTTCATTAATTCAAACTATAGAGTAAAAGATGTATCGTAAATTTACTAAACCAACAGTAGTTATAAGTAAATGTTTAGAATTTGAAGCATGTAGATATAACGGTTTGAAAATAAGTTTTGACCCACTTACTTTAATGATGCCTCATATTGATTTTGTGCCTATTTGTCCTGAAGTCGAAATAGGTCTTGGTACTCCTAGAGACCCGATAAGAATAGTTCAAAAGAAAAATTTAACTTTAATTCAACCTTCTACAAATAAAAAACTTACAAACACTATGAATGAATTTGCTAATTCATTTCTAAATAATCTAAAAACAGTAGACGGATTCATTTTAAAGGCAAAATCACCATCTTGCGCAATTAAAGATGCGAAATACTACTTTAAAAAAGACAAAGAACAAAGTGCAGGGAAAGGACCGGGTTTATTTACAAAAAAAATTTTAAAATCTCTCCCAGGGCTTGCTATGGAAGATGAGGGAAGACTAAGAAATTTTCATATTAGAGAACATTTTCTTACTAAGCTTTTTGCCTTATCCTCATTTAGAGACACAAAAAATACAAAAAAAATATCTGCATTAATTAAATTTCATGCGGATAATAAATTTCTAATGATGGCTTATAATGAAAAATCTATGAGAAAACTAGGAAAGATTGTTGCTTCATATGACAAGTCAAACCTTACGAAAATTTTCAAATCATATGAAGAAAATCTACAACTAGTATTTGAAAAACCTTACAAAAGAAAAACTAATGTTAATGTATTGATGCACGCAATGGGATTTTTCTCTAAATTTTTAACTAAGAAAGAAAAAAACTTCATCTTAGACCTATTTAAACAATATACAGACAGAAGAATTCCGTTATCTGCTCTTATACAAGTTATCCGTTCTTGGATCACAAGATACCAGAATGTTTATCTTGAAAATCAGACCTATTTTGAGCCTTATCCCTTTGAACTCATGGATATTTCAAATTCCGGAAAAGGGAATTTGTAAATTTTTAATACAGGAGAAAAGAATGAAGTGTGTACGTTTTCATGAATATGGAGAACCTGATGTTTTAAAAGTAGAAGATATTGAAGACCCTACCCCCAGTCCAGGTAAAGTTTTAATTAAAGTAAAAGCAGTTGGACTGAATCATTTAGACCTCTGGGTAAGAAAAGGTTTGCCTGGAATAAAATCTGTAATGCCACATATAGGCGGTTCAGATTTCACTGGTGAAATTGTAGCTTTAGGAGATGGAGTCAATGATCTAGAAATTGGTCAATCGGTAATAGATTTTCCTCTAGAAAGCTATGGAGGCGTCCCTTTTTATCTGTGTGATAACCCTCCCAAAGGCACATTCGAAATTATTGGAGAACAATCAAATGGTGCCTGTTGTGAGTTCATTAATGTTAATAGACCTAATATATTACCTTTACCTGAAACTCTTACTTTTGAAGAGGGAGCTGCGATACCTATTGTATTTATAACAGCTTGGAGAATGCTTACTGAAAGAGCTAAACTCGAAATGGGAGAAACTTTACTTGTTCAGGGCGCTGGAAGCGGTGTAGGTTCAGCTGCAATACAAATTGGAAAGCTTATTGGTGCTAAAGTAATTGCTTGTACAAGTACAGACAAAAAAGCTAAACAAGCATTAGATTTGGGTGCAGACGAAATAATCAACTACAAAAACGAATCTATTAGCGAAAGAGTTAAGGAAATCACCAAAAAAAACGGAGTAGATGTAGTTTTAGAACATGTAGGGGATGCAACTTGGAAAGAAAGTATAAAGAGTGCAGCGTACCACGGTCGAATTGTAACTTGTGGAGCCACTACCGGTTTTAAAGGAGAAACCAATCTTGCCTTGCTTTTTGCAAAACAACTTTCTGTATTAGGAAGTACTATGGGAACATTACCTTCATTTAAAAGACTCTTATCCTTCTTTGAGCAAGGAAAATTAAGACCAGTCATAGATCGCATTATGAAACTTGAAGAATGTAAAGAAGCACATGAAATTCTAGAGGAAGGCAAACAATTTGGGAAAATAGTATTACAAGTTAATAATTAAAAATTAAGAGAAAAAATGTTAAATATTCCAGGGACACTCAATAAATTCTTTTACCCCGATATTCCAATTTCAGAATATGAAAGAAGACATATTTTGATCGAAGAAAGAATGGACTCTGAGGGAGTTGATTGTTTAGTTTTCTTTGGAGGAAGAGATAATTTTTCCCCAAATCCAGAATCTAGATGGATTACAGGTTTAAATGATCGACATTTTTTTATGATTGTTTTTCTTAGAAAAGGAATTTCTACTATATTTACTAAGTCTCAAAGAGCGTTAGAAAATATTAAAAAAAGGACAATATTTAAAGATATAAGACTCACGGAAAATAGTTATGAAAAAACACTTATAGATCATCTTAGAGAAATTAATTTAGAACAAGGGAAAATAGGTTTTTTAAAGAAACGAAGTGAATTTCAATACCCAAAACTAGATTTCAAAGAAATTGAGACAGGGCTTCCAAAAATAAATATTAAATTAGACTTAAATAATTTTTCTGATTTAATGTCTCAAAAAAGTTCTACTGAACTTGTTTTCTACCGTTATGGCGCTAAATGCACCGATATTGCGGCAGAGAATTATATACAACAAGTTAAACCCAATATGACAGAAAGTGAACTTTATGGAGAACTATCTAAATCGGGTTATAATTCTGGAGGCATTACAGAATTATGTGCTGTTTCCATTAATTCGACCTTAGAAGATTATACAGAACCTTTGATCAATCCTTCTTTAAAAAAATTATCTAAGAAAAGTTTTATTTTAAACCAACTGAGTGTGTCTTACGGAAATTGTCCTGGGTATATCCTTTTTCCATATTTATTAGGTACTACTGATCCTTTTATTAAAGAACTGCTAACTCTTTATACAGATATAAATGCTCAAATTATCCCTTTAATAAAACCTGGAAGAACTATAAATGATATTTTGAAAGAGGCTAGAAAATTATCTACTTCTAAATTAGAAATCACTGAATTTATTGCTGAGGGACGAAATCACTTTAATGGCCAAATGGAATTTTCAGGCGAACTTATGGAAAACCAACTTATTATAGTTCAGCCTAGAGGTTCAATAGATACAAAAGAGATGCCTCCTTTGATTGGATCACTTTATGTAGTTACTGAAGAAGGCGGCAAAAAATTTCAAAAATTAAAACCAACCGTAAAATAAATTTTAAAATCTGTCCTTTTCTCTTCATAAAAAGAAGTGTACTTTTGTAGTGGGAGCACATCGGTGCTGGTGTGCCGCCTGGACTTCAAATCCAGTGGGCGGATCTAAACAATTCGTCGGTGGGTTCGACTCCCACGTGCTTCCGCCATTATTTTAATGATGAATATTTATTGATTAGCTATCAGATAATTTGGAAAACCAGTCTTCAGTTTCTTTTTTAATAGTATCAGATGTCCATAGAGGAGCATTTTCCCAATCCTTAAGATTATCTAACATAATTTTCACACCTGAAGAGAATGAAAATTTTGCTTCCCAACCTAAAATTTCTTTAATCTTAGAAACATCTGCATGCGTACAATCCGGCTCACCAGGTCTCTTAGGAATATATTCAATATCTTCACATTCTAGAAGTTCAACAAGTCTATTAACACTTTGTGGAGAACCTGATCCAACATTAAAAATCTCTTGTCTAACTGTGGAGTCCGCAGCATTTAAAAATGCATTCACAACATCAGAAACAAACGTGAAATCACGCAATTGAGTCCCATCTCCAACAACCGTAAGTGGTTTTTTATTAATCTTTTGAGCAAGAAAAACACCAAAAACAGCGCCATAAGTTCCAGTAGTTCTAGACCTGGGACCATAAACATTAAATAATCTGAGCGAGATAACTGGCAAATCATAAACTTTTCCCCAATGCAAAACACATTCTTCTCCTAAATATTTAGTTAAAGCATATGGGTACTCAACTTGAATATCTGAAGATTCTGGAGTTGGATAAAGTTTAGGAATTCCATAGCAGGAAGAAGAAGCAGCATAAATAAAACGTTTCACTCCATTATTCCTAGAAAGTTCTAAAACATTCATCGTTCCTAATGAATTCACTCGAAAATAATTCTCAGGATTACTGATAGAAGGTACAATATCTGCTAAACCTGCTAAATGAAAAACCCAATCAATATTAGGAAAGTATTCTGAAATTTTTTCTTTTTCTGTAATACTTTCATCAACAATTTGAAGATTTTTATTTGATTTTACCTCAGAAAGATTATCTAACCTTCCAGTAGACAAATCATCTATAACAATAACTTTGTGGTTCTGAAGTAAAAGTGCATCTACTAGATGACTACCTATAAAACCAGCACCACCTGTTACCAATGTTTTCATTTTTTAAACTCATTTAAATTTTATGACTCTAATTTTTCTTGCCAAAAAAAGAAAAAACAGAATCTATTGTATAGTCTAGTTCCTCTTCCGTAAGATGTTGATGAGCAGGAAGAGTAATTATTTCCATGCAGTCTTTTTCTGCAAAAGGGAAATCGCCTTTTTTATAACCCAGATACTGAGAGGCCTCCTGTAAGTGAACAGGAATCGGATAATGAATTTTAGCTTCAATACCAAGTTCTTGAAGAAATCTAAGAAGTTCGTCTCTTCTTTGTGTCCTAACTATATATAAATGAAAGACATGTTTTACGTCTTTCCTTCTTTCCGGTACTTGGATATCTCCGTTCAATAAACTAAGAGCTTGATCGTATTTTTCTGCATTTTGTATTCTTTGTTCAGTAATAAACTTAGTTTGTTCTATTAAGCGATTTCCAATAACAGCTTGCAAAGTATCCATTCTACAATTTACACCAAAAAAACTAATTTCATCCCTATTAATCATTCCATGATTTCTATAAAGTCGGAGCTTTTCGGCTAGTTCATCATTTTCGGTCAAAATAATTCCAGCATCTCCCCATACATTAAGATTCTTGAGTGGATGAAGGCTAAATGATACTGCATCTCCCCAAGAACCAACCATTTTGTCATTTATAGAAGCACAAATTGATTGACATGCATCTTCAACAACAAACAAATTATGTTTTTTGGCAATAGAAATTATTTCAGGCATATCTGCCACATTTCCAGTGTAATGCACAGGTACAATTGCTTTAGTTTTAGGTGTAATAGCTTCTTCGATTTTACTAGGATCTATAACAAATCCGTCTTCACTATCAACAAAAACCGGAGTAGCTCCCGTCATAACAATCGCACCTACAGTTGCGATAAAAGTCATAGTAGTTGTTATTACCTCATCGCCAGGACCGACACCCAACATTTTGAGAGGAAGTCCTATTGCATCTGTCCCAGTACCAACGCCTATTCCATGCTTTGCTCCCATAAGTGATGCAAAACTTTTTTCGAATTTTTCCAGAGAGTCCCCAAGTGTGAAATCTCCGGATTCAACTAGTAATTTTATATCCTTTAAATAGTCGTCTATATCAGAAAATTGTCTATCAAGATAAGAAAATGGGACCTTCATTTTGGTATTACTCCGCTAATTAAGAATTAAAAAAGTTTCGAATACTTTCAATAACATATGAAAGTTGCTCTTCAGTGAGACCCTGATAAATAGGCAAGCTTAGGATTGTGTTTGCCTGCCTTTCAGTAACAGGAAAGCTTCCCTGTTCATAACCTAACTCAAGACCAATAGATTGCAAGTGTATAGGTATAGGATAATGAATGGCGGTCTGAATTCCTTTCGAAGTAAGAAAATCCTTTAGTTCATCACGCTTTTCAGTTTGGATAATATATGTGTGAAAAACAGATTTTTCTTTTTTATTAGGAATAGGGAGAATAAAATCTCCAAAATCAGAAAGCCCGCTGTGGTAAAAAGAAGCATTCGAAATCCTTTCCTCAGTCCATCCTTGTATGTATTTCATTTTTACAAGCAGGACAGCCGCTTGTACATTATCTAACCTACTGTTCCCACTCCAAAACTCACAATTATCTCTTGTTTTAAGACCTAAATTTCTCAAAACTTTTATTTTATGAAACAAGTCCTCATCATTTGTTGTGATTATGCCTCCATCACCAATGGCACTCAGTGTTTTTAAAGGGTGTAAACTAAAACATCCAGTGATACCAAATGAACCCACCTTCTGATTATTATGTTCTGCAAGAACAGCCTGAGCACAATCTTCTACTATATGTAATCCATACTTATTACTAATCTCAATTAAAAGAGACATGTTTGCAGGTCTTCCAGTCAAGTGGACCGGTAAAATAGCTTTTGTCTTCTCAGAAATTTTTTCTTCAATTTTCATGGGATCAATATTGAAATCATCGCCAACGTCAACTAAAACAGGTTTTGCACCTAGAAGTGCAATTGCACTCGCAGTTGCTACAAAGGAATTAGGAACAGTGATTACTTCATCACCCTCACCAATACCTAATGAGCGCATAGATAGTATTAACGCATCAGTTCCTGAATTAACACCAATGGCATATTTAGTTCCGCATAATTCTGCAAATTTATTTTCAAATTTCTCGACTTCATCGCCAAGAATAAAATTACCACTTTTAATAATATTGGAAATCTTTTGTATAACTTCATCATGAACCACAGAATTCAGCGAGGCTACATCTACATACGGTACTTCAATTTTTCCAGAACTCATCAAGAGAACCTTATTTTATATGAAAATTTGCAGTCTTAGGAAAAATAATTTTCCGTCAAACGAAATTAATATGTTCGGGCTCGGGCAAACTAGAGGATGGGTCTAAAGTAAATTCACCTTTTTTATATCCATCTAAATACTCATTAACCTTATGTTGCAAGCAAAGAGTTCCGCACATCTTTTGAGCATTAAAATTAGGAGAAGCTAAATAATTTACAACTTCCCAATACCTATCGCTTTGTATAATATCTTTAAATCTTTGATCAACTATGTTCCCCATATGAAATTTCTTGTATCTATCATTAAAAAGCATACCGCATGGCGCGACTAGACCTGAGCCTGACAATTGCAACATAAAAGGAGGTCCATAACATCTTTGATAACTTCTAACTCCACTCGCTTCAATTTTCGACCACTTCACAACAACCTTATAATCTTCATCGGAAAGATTCTCTGCTTTTTGAAGTTTATCGTAGAGAGCTTCATAAGCATCATAATCAACTCCAAGATCCCCGTCTTCGTTATCGCTACAATGCTTAATAACAAGATAATCTGGCCTTAAATCTTTCCCTAATTTAGCTAAAGGGAGAATCTGGTCGCCATATTCAGGCATAAGGACCATTTGAAGACCAATTGTAACCGGCAAGTTATTTTCTTTCTTTATTTCGACCATATCTTTAATATTTTTACAAACTTGATGAAACCATTCCTCTTTTGCACCCATGATTTCTGCATATCTTTTAGGTTCTCCAGCAGAAATATTTACTCTGAAATAAGTAAGATGAGGAAGTATTTCTTCAGCTTTTCTTCGATTTATGACTAATCCATTTGTACCTACCGCCATAGAAATACCTAGCTCGCTTCCTCTCTTAACCGTGTCCATAAAAACAGGAGAAATTGTACTCTCTCCATCAGAAACTAGACTGATGCCTTTGACACCTACTTCAGCAGCATCTTCAAGAAAAGAATAAATAACATCTCTATCTATTTTTTTACGTAAATTTTCTTGTAGCATTGCATAACAAAAATGACAGGCATAATTACAAGAACGAGTTAAAGCCATATCAATAGTTATTGGAGCAATACGCTCGCCATTTTCCCAAGCTTTAATTCGTTCAGCATGCCATTCTATTTTCGTTCCGTCTAAAATCAGATCAGTAGTGATATTGTATCTCCCAAAAAATAAAAGATTATGAAATCCTTCTTAAAGAGTTCAAATCTTTAACTTCTTCAAATTCTACGTATAAGTTCTCTTCCAATTCTTTTTTTAAAATCTTTTCAAAATCCATTAACAACTTTGAAACATCAGCTTTATCAGAACGATTGACGGCACGTATTATTAGTTTCACATCTTTTTCTATTTCAAAAACTTCTAATTGATCCTCAACTTGTAATTCTGATAAAAATTTCTTTAATAAATCTCTAGCTCTCTTTATTCTATTAGACCCACTTAAACTTAACCAACCTTCCGACAATTGTCTATCGAAAAAATTAATAGGAGGAGTATAGGTATATTCTTCACAATATGACTTGAAAACTTTTCGAATTAACTTTAAAGGATATTCAAAAATAGGATCTGCATTTTCAGGTGTAATAATTCCTGGGACAGGTCTATAAAGAGAGTGATCCCTTAATTTATATTCTAAATTAATACAAGTATGCTCAGCTGCTTCTTGAAGGGGCAAATCTATAATCTCTTTGCAAAATAGCTCCATTAAAATTTTTAGATGAATAGAATTTCCGTCTCGATAAAGAGCTTTTTTTATAATGTGAGACATTGGATCAATTAAAACAGAAAGAGTTAACTCATCCCATGATGATGACAAAAGAACCAAATCATTTTCTTTCTCTAAAAAACCCTCCATAATTAACGGTATATTTAAATCACTAAGCGTTTTTTCATATGCAGGATGGATATTCATCACAAAGTTCCTAATATTTTAATTTCTTTTCCATTATCAGAATTCACAATTTTAAAATTTACAAATGAAGAAAGTATTTTTTCGAGAGTTTTTGTTTCTATTTCTTTAAGAATATTCTCGGTTAAAGAAATAGAAAATTTATTAACTCCTGAAATTTGCACTGATTCTATAAGGTTTAAAATACTTTTTTCATGGTCTTCATCTGGAACCCAAAGATCCAACATATCAAATGACTGCCTAAATCCTCTAAGTTTATTTTCTATACTATTCTCATAATCTGTTAATAGAACTTCGTAATCAAATTTAATTTCTTTATCCATAAAAATTTATCAATCCCTAATTTTTGTTTTTTTTATTAAATCGAATTTCAAGAAAAAGAGAAAAAATCGTTCTTATTACAGCAAACAAATTATCTCTGGTAAAAGATTTTGAATTGCCATGTTCTCTCTTTCCATTAAGAATTCCTACTTCTGTATAACTATAACCTTGATATATTAGACGAATGAGTATAGATGCCATATACGCATGACCTGTTGTTTCTATGGGAACCGAGCGAAGTAATTCAGTACTAATAATAGTATGACCATTGTAATATTTTAAGTTACATCCAAAAAGTAAATTCAGGAAAAATATAAATACTCTAGAAATAATTCTTCTTGATAATGGTCTCACCCATGGATTTGTAAAATAAGAAATCACCATATCTTTTTCGCTTGTATGATTAAGAAGTCTTGCCAAAGACTCCTTAGGAAGTTCATTGTCACCAGGAACCATTACACAAAAATCACAATTAGATAACTGAACTCCTCGTTTAAAGCTGTGTCCCATTCCAGAACGAACTTTATTGTCAAATGATCTAATAAAATCATATTTCAGGCTTAATTCTTGAGCTAAATGACCAGTTCCATCTTCACTAGCATCATTAAAAATTAATATCTCAAAATATTTTATCTTCTTGTCTAACATAGAACTTTCTATAGTCTGAACGGTTGCATTCAAACTCCTTGCTTCATTATAACAGGGTACGATAACTGAAATTGAATAATCCACTTAAGTAATCTTAAAAAGGACCTTGGAACATAGGTTTTTCTTCTTTGGAAAAGGTTATGCTATTTTTTTTCGAGTTAGAAGAAATTTTTCCTGAATTTTTGTCAAAATCAAATAATTCTTTGATAGAAGAAACTATTTCATCCTGTCCAAAATAAAAAATCTTTTCTAACGCAGGGCTACACGGGGTAGGGATATCTGGAAGAGCGAGTCTTTTAATAGGTGCATCTAACTCATTCCATAGTGATTCAGAGACTTTGGCAAGAATCTCAGCATTAACTCCAAAACTTAAAGAACCCTGATCTAAAACTAGAAGTCTTCTAGTTTTTGCAACTGACTCTAATACCATTTCTTGATCCCAAGGCTGTATTGTTTGTAGGTCTATAACTTCAACATTTATCTTTTCTTTATTAACAATTTCAGCAGCTTTTAAAGCTTCTGTAGCCATTAGAGAAAAAGCTACAATAGTGAGATCAGTTCCTTTCTTTAACTTTGCTGCCTTTCCCAACTGAGTATAAAAAGGATTCGTAGGGACATTACCTTTATGCCCATACAACCATCTATGTTCCAAAAAGATAACGGGGCTATCATCAAAAATACTTGACAAAAGTAGTCCTTTAACATTTTCTGGATTACTAGGCATTACAACTTTAAGACCTGGAACTTGAGCAAACATAGAATGAAAAGACTGTGAATGTTGAGCTGCTTGTCCCCATCCTCTCCCTATAATTGCTCTGATTGTCATAGGGCAAGAAGTTCTACCTCCGGACATATAACGCCATTTCGCAGCATTATTAACAATTTGATCCATTGTGAGCATTAAAAAATCGTTTCTTGCATGAACAAGCACAGGCCGTGTTCCGGAAAGAGAAGAACCAACGGCAACACCCGTTATAGTATTTTCTGAAAGTGGGATATCAAAAACACGATTTCCACCAAATTGTTCATAAGCACTTAAAGTAGTTCCAAAAAGTCCTTTAGCATCATCAACACCTGCTCCCATAATGAAAACATTTGAATCTATTTCCATAGATTGAACAAGTGCCTCACTTATTGCTTCAGAAAAAAGAATTTCCTTAACCTCATTTTTCATTTAATAAATACCTTCAAATAATTCTTCCTCAGAAGGGAATGGACTATTCTTAGCAAAGTCAAAAGCATCAGAAATATTTTGCTCTACTATACTTTGAACATTTCTTAATTTATTTTCTTCTAATACTCGATTTTTAATTAAATAATTTTCAAAGCTATTTACAGGACAGTTTCTAATCCAAGAATCTAATTCTTCTCTAGTACGATACCCGACATCAATATCTTCGTTAGGCCCGACATGATCTAACCATCTATATGTTCGACACTCTATGAGTGTGGGGCCTTCTCCATTTCTAGCTCTTGCAATGGCATTTTTTGAAATTTCAAGAATATCTAAAATTTTATTTCCATCAATCCTAAAACCAGGAATATTAGAAAATTTTGCACGCTCAAAAATATTATCTAAAGGTTGTCTATTCTGAATAGAAGAATACGTTGCATATAAATTATTTTCGCAAACAAAAATTACGGGCAAATTTCGCAAAGACGCAAATTGAAGACTTTCATAAAAAACTCCTTGCTCTGAAGCCCCATCACCAAAGAAAGCAACAGCAACATTTTGCTTTCCTTGCAATTGATAAGTTAAAGCTGAACCTAATGCCAAAGGAATTGATCCCCCAACAATAGCAGATGCGCCCATCATACCAACTTCAAGATCTATCAGATGCATTGAACCACCTTTTCCTGAAGCACATCCATCTTTTTTGCCATAAAGTTCTGCAATCATTGCACGGAGATTTCCTCCTTTTGCAAGATAGTGACCATGACATCTATGTGTACTATAGACATGATCTTCATTATTCAAAAATTCACAAACTCCAACAGCGCATGCTTCTTGTCCAATGGAAAAATGAACGGGGCAACGCATTTCCTGATCTGGATAAGACTCCGCAATTCTCTCTTCGACTCTTCTTATTTCATAAAGTTTTTTATAAATCTTAAGAGCAAAATCTTCATCGAGAATTAGCGATTTTTTTTCTGCTTCATTCATTAAACAACTCCAAAATCACACCTTCAAAAGGCGTTCCATATGTTCTGAAACCATTTTCACATTAAAGTATTTACGATTATTTAATGTATCTACAAGTAATCCAGTACGAATTGCATCAGACAGTTCGATTATTGCATTATCTATTTTTCTTTGAGTCGTGAAACCAAGTATATTCTTAATTTTATCAGAACAGATATGATAAGAACGATTATCATCTGTTGGTGTCTGAACTATTTCAACGTTATCTCGACCTGCATTTTTTTGAACTAATTCTGCCAATTCCGAAACCTTATGGTTTTCTGCCCCAACATTAAATGCATGTCCAGAAATTAATGAAGAATCAACTTCAATCAGCATACTATATAAATCTGTCAAATCCTCTATATGAATATTAGGCCTCTTTTGCTCACCTCCAAAAACACTAATACTTCCTGTATTCACAGCTAAATTAGTAAGAATA
>CAYWAX010000003.1:0-30823 GCA_964456425.1 uncultured Nitrospinaceae bacterium
GTGTTAAAAAACGTACTTTTTCTTTCATCTGTTGAGAATAATTTTTCAAAATAGAATCTACGATAGAAGGAATATCTTTTTTTCTTTCTCTCAAAGGAGGAATTTTTATAGTAAAATTCAGGATAGATTTTTCACTCAATTTTGGAAATTTATCTTGAATCAATTTCTCTGGATCTATAATTTTAGAAATTATTAATCTGAACTCTGAACTTATCCCCAATCTATCAATAGTAGAAAAAATCCTATTTTGATTCATTTCTGAAAGAACAGAAAAATTGTCAATAAAAATTGACCCTCCAAGATTAAGGATATTACCTTCTTCTCCTTTATATTTTTCCAATCGAATCAAACTTTTTTCTAATTCATTATCTGTCATTTCGCTAAGAAACCAGGTGGAGAATGGATGCTTCATTCCAGGGAATTTTAAATGAAGTTCCTTTGCGACAGACAACATGTCAACTCCCTTTTCCCCCTCAATTAAGATTAATTTGAATTTTCTTCCTGCCTTTACAATAGAAGATTTCAGTTTTTTTGCAGGAGCACTAGTTCCATTCGTAGTTAGAGATTGATATGTAGTACTAACTTGAGATCTAAGCCATTTAAGTTCTCTTTTTGTAGTACTCTCACTATTATGATGACCTACAAAATTTGTTATTTCTTCTATTTGAACTGGATCTACCAAAATTGTACGTGCACCAGATTTAATGAAAAGATTGGCGAGACTTTTTTCATTCGGAGACAGAACAACTAATACTATTTTTCCAGATAGAACTATTTTTTTTATTAGATTTGCTTGATCTTTATCTTTCGCTCCAAAAAGAACAAAATTGAAATTATGAATGAGGTTCAAATCCAGATTGTTATTTTCTAAAAAAATAGTTTTTATTTTTTTTAAATTTAATTCTTTTATAAAAGGACTTGTTTTAAAAGCAGAATGACCAATATATATAAGACTTGAGCGTAATTTATTTAAGGACAATCTATTTACTCCCTGTTAACTAGAGCAAAAATTATTTTTTTCTCATTTATAGATACTATCTCCATTTTCATTCCAATTAAAACTTGATCGGAAAAATTATTTTCAAGTTCCCCTAAAATTCTTATTCCCTCATCCATATCTACTATAACCAGCATTTTATCTTCCGATATGGCATCCATTTTTTCTGGAACTATTGTAAAACTATATAAAGTTCCAAATTTTGCTGTTTCTTTTAAAACGAGTGAAGAATCACAATAATAGCAATTTTGTTTTTTTTCAGCGTGAAACCTTTTGCAACTTGAACAAACATATATATCTATTATTTTTTTCGAATTCATCTTTTCATTCCATCTTTCCAAGAATATGAACCGAACAAGTTGCACCAAGACCACCCATATTTTGAGATAGAGCATATCTAGCATCAGGGACTTGTCGTTCTCCTGCATTATTTCTCAGTTGTAGTATTAATTCATAGATCTGAGCTAATCCTGTTGCCCCTACAGGATGTCCCTTTGATTTTAAACCCCCACTGGTATTCACAGGCATACTACCCCCTAATAACGTCATACCTTCCAATGCGCCTCTCCAACCCTCGCCCTTTTTTAAAAACCCCATATCTTCAAGTGCAATAGCTTCAGCAACTGTAAAGCAATCATGGAGTTCTACGAGATCTATATCGGATCTTTCTAATCCTGAAATATCAAATGCAGAATCTGCTGCTTTCCTAGTTGCTTCAAAACTAGTTATAGACTTTTTCTCTATTAATGAAACCAAATCTGAAGATTGAGTAGAAGCGAGTATGGAGATAGGTTTTGAATGTATATCGTGTGCAATTTCTGAACCACATAAAATTACAGAAGCAGAACCATCACTTACAGGAGAACAATCCAAGAGTCCGATAGGTCCTGAAATCTGTCGTGCTTTTAAAACATCATTTTTCGTTATTTTTTTTCTAATATGTGCTTTTTCGTTGAGAATTCCATGAGAGTGATTTTTCACTGGAATTAAAGAAAGTTCTTCTCTCGTTATGTTATTTTCATACAAGTATCTCTGTGTGATAAATGCAAATAAAGAGGCAAATGAAATTCCCATAGAATTTTCCTGAAATGTATCTCCAGCAGAAGATAAAATAGCATTTACTCTATGATTATTTACATTTGTCATCTTTTCTACACCACACACCATAACAATATTTGCTTCACCAGACTTTATAGCCATAATCCCTTGTCTAAGAGCTAATCCACCAGAAGCACAAGCTCCTTCTACTCTTGTGCATGGAACTAAATTTAGACCTAAAACATTAGATATGAGGGGAGCAAGATGATTTTGACCCGAAAAAGATTCGCCAGCAAAATTACCTAAATAGAATGCATCAATTTTTCTTTGATCTAAGCGTGCATCTTGAAGTGAAAGTTTACATGCATTGCTAGCTAAAGAAATAATTGATTCTGAACTAGAACCGAAAGAGGTCATACCAATACCTATTACGGAAACACCTCTCAATGAATTCTCCTTAGGATGAGAAGTTCTAATATAATACATGAATCATTTTTAGGAAGAAAATTAAAGCTAGCATACCTCTTGTCAAAAATGCAAGAAAACAAATTCAGGAATTCTATTCGAGGTTTCAAGATGAAGTTGTAATTTTTTTTCCTAAGGAAAATGGATTTAGCAAAGAAGAAAAAAATATTTCCATAAATTCTTCTCTTTGAAAATTTGATGAAACCGGCATAACAAAACCTTCTATAGTTTCTCTTCGCAACCAATCTGCAATTATTGAAGACTCAAATAAATCTTTTTTTGAAACTTTCTTTTCAGTATAAACTTGAGATAAATAAACATTACAGATTTTTTCCTCTAGTTTTTGAAAAGGAATATTGTCTTTACTAAATTTAATTTCATCAACCAGCAATCCTTGAAAAACTAAATAACAAACAAATGAAAGTCTGTCCTGATCAGGTTCAACTATAATGATATCTTTTCTTTCTACAGAAGGACCGTTTATTGATAAATTGTTTAATAACAAAAGTAGACGTTGAAATCTTTTTTTTAACTTAGATTCAGATAATTTTTTCCCCCAAAGAGAAATCAAAAAAGTCACATGTTCATCCAATGAGAATGGATCTAAAGATTCCTCTAATACAAAACGCAACCGTTTAATTAATTCTTTCCTAATTTGATTTTTTTTCCTGTCCTCATTTTCATCTACTGTATCAGAAGAACAAAGGTATAAAGGAAAGACTGAATAAATAGAAGAAAGAATAGAATCTAAATGATTTTTTTTTCGAAAAGGACCGTAAAAGAAATCACCTCGATATGAAAAGTGCGTAGCTACCTGTGCTAATGGGGGTTTTTGATTCTCTACATTCAGTTTCAAGAATCCACCTCCGGAAACCATAGGTAGAGGATTAGGAACTTTAAATTTATTGGACAATCGAAAAACTTCTAGTTTCATAGCCAATTCGCTCAAAATAGGAATTGTTTTAATTTCCGTTACAGAAGATAATTTTTTCACAAAACGTTTTGCACCGCTTTTATTCGGATAGAAAATGTTTTGTACTGTCTTCTTTATATCAGAAGATTTATTTAAATATATTGTTTTAGCTGAAGATTCTTGTAAAAGAAAAATACCTTTCATTGTTGGAACTTCTTTAATCTTGGATGCAGAAAGCGAAATTCCTTTTGCAAGTTTAGGGGGATCTACAACTAAAGGTTCTTGAAAACCAAGGAGATCACCCTTTGTTCTTAATCCTGCATAATGGCAAAAAGAAATAAGATTAATCAGTATATATGCAGTCGCTCTTGCGTCATCTAATGCTCTATGTTTAATAGCATTTAAAGTTTCATAACCGAAAATCATACTTAACTCACCAAGATTATGCTTAGAAAAATTAGGAAGAATCTTTTTTGCTAGCTTAAACGTACATAGAACTTCCGGATTATAATTCTTCCCAAGATACTGAAGAGTAAAGTATTGTATAAACTTATAATCAAAATCTGCATTATGAGCTACAAAAATCGAATCTCCCACAAATTCAAGAAATTCAGGTAGAACTTTTTCTAAAGTAGGTTTCTTACTAACCATTGCCTCTGTTATTCCGGTTAGCTGGACAACATTTCTAGGTATTGTCCTATCAGGATTTATTAATTTCGAAAATTCTTCTATTATTTTTCCATTCTTAACTTTTACAGCGGCTAACTCCGTAATCCGATGTTGAGGAGGACGACCACCAGTAGTTTCAATGTCTACGACGACGAAACTTGAACTAGGATTAAAAGGAGAATTTAAAAAAGTTTCAGGTACAATCCAATTTCCCTCATTTTTCTTTTTTACCAAGGGATTGTGAAATAGCAATGGCAGTATCAGAGATTCGTAATCAAAACCAGTCAAATTTTGATTACGATTAAAATGTGAATGTACTTCTTTACAAGCAACTCTAAAAAATTCGCTATCAGAAAGCGAATGAAAATTTACATTCATATATAATTTCTAAATATTATTCGTAAAAGTATAAAAATTGACTTAACAACACTTATTTACTTAAAATAAAAAAATATTTTGTCATAACAAAAAAAAACTAATTTATATTCTATATCTGTAAAGTAGTTTCAAACAATATAAGATAAAAATTAGTTCACTTTTCCAATAACAAAATATTTCAGAAGGAGAACAACTTGTTTGGTAGTATAGGAATGACCGAACTACTTGTTATTTTAGTTGTAGCCCTTTTAGTAATTGGGCCAAAAAGATTGCCGAATCTTGCTCGAACTATAGGCAGAACTCTAAGAGATTTCAAAAACGCCACTTCAGACTTTGAAAACTCTATCGATATAGTGCCGGAAGAAGAATCATATGATTCTGAAAATATTAAAAAAAAGAATGATGAGGAAAATAAAGGAACTATTAACTCTGATCAAAAAAACAATTAAATCAATATCTCATAATATTCAAATAGGAATTTAAAGGATTGAGTTCATCTGGTTCGATGTCATTAACAGACCATCTAACAGAACTAAGAAAGAGACTTTTAATTATAGTTATTTCTGTTGGAATATTTTTTTTAGCTTCTTATTACTTTTCTTCTCATCTGTTAGAATTAATTCAAAATCCAATAGGAGAAGAAAAACTCGTATTTTTATCTCCAACTGAAGCTTTTATATCACATATCAAAATTTCATTTTATTCTGGTTTATTTCTTAGTATCCCCTTAATTCTTTTCCATATTTGGAAATTTTGTGCTCCTGGTCTTTTCAAAAAAGAAAAAAAATATCTTGCATCTTTTATTCTTATTTCTTCGTGTAGTTTTATTATAGGCGCGTTTTTTTGTTACCTACTTATACTACCTTATGGATTGAATTTTTTATTAAGTTTTGCATCTGATAATTTGTCTCCACAAATCTCAATTGCATTTTACATATCTTTTGTTTTTAAATTAATACTGATTTTTGGTCTTGTTTTTCAAGTCCCATTAATTGTCATACTTCTAGTAAAGATGAGAGTACTCTCTGCTAGTACTTTATCAAACAATAGAGGATATGTTTTTGTAGGTTCTTTTGCTGCATCTGCAATTTTAACTCCTCCAGATGTAGTAACACAAATTTTCTTGGCACTACCATTAATTATTTTATTTGAAATAAGTATAATTGCTGCAAGATTTATAGATAGTTCTCAAAAAACAAAACAGGACAATCATGAATAAAATAGAATCAAAACAAAAAATTATTTGCGCACTTGATTTTGAAAATATAAATCTAGCACTGAACTTAATCAAAAGAATTGAGAACTATATCCAATGGTATAAAATTGGAATGGAACTTTTCACTAAAGAAGGTCCAAACGCAGTTGAAGCCGTTACCAAAAGAGGATGTTCCGTTTTTTTAGATTTAAAATATCACGATATTCCTGCGACTGTTGAAAAAGCGATTTTTTCTGCAGCGAACCTTGGTGTTTCTCTCTTAACTGTCCATGCATGTGGAGGTGAAGAAATGCTTGAAGCCTGTGCTAGAGCGAGAGATAAAATTAAAGACCCTCCATCCATTCTGGCTGTTACTGTTTTAACAAGTCTGAGCAAAGATAGTTTAAAAAAAATCGGACTTCATTCTAGTCCAGAGGAACAGGTACTTAGAATGGGACTATTAGCAAAAAAAGCTGGATTAGATGGTGTAGTTGCATCTCCTATGGAAGTAGCTCCACTAAGAAGTGAACTTGGTGAAGACATGATCATAGTTACACCAGGAGTACGATTAGAAACAGAGTCTCAGAATGACCATGCAAGGGTTCATACTCCAAAGCTCGCTATAGAAGATGGAGCAGACTTTATTGTTGTAGGAAGACCAATCAGAAATGCATCAGACCCAGTAAAAATTGCAAAAGAATATATTTCATCAATATCCTGAAATTAAAAACTTTAAAAAAGTTTCAAAGTCTTCTCCTAAATTCTATATACCACCAAAACCCGTCCAAATCACAATATAATTTGAAATAACCATTAGATAATTAAAAAGCAGAAGAGAACCTATCAACATAAGTAAACAACTATTTATAAAATCTATATAAACCAAATAGCCTCTAAAATATCCATAAAATTTAAGAAAAGTCGACAACATAAGACCGCTAAAAAGAAAAGTAGATCCCAAACCTAGGCAATAAGAAATCAGCAATATTAATGCACGTAAATAATTTTCTTGTACTGAAGAAAAAACAAGGATACTCCCTAAAATTGGACCAATACATGGAGTCCATCCAGCAGAAAAAGTAATCCCTATAAGGAAACTACCTGCAAAACCTCCTCTTTTATTTTTTACTTCAAAACGTCCTTCTTTTCCTAAAAAAGATGGAAGAAGGCAAATTAAAAAATAAAGGAATACCGATATGAATAAACCAATAAATTGTTTCAACCCTGCAAGATACAATGAAAAAGAAACTAGAAGAATTCCTACACAGAAAGTATATTGTAACGAAGATTTGATTTTTTTAAAGATTTCTTGGAATCGAAATGAAAATGCGCGATCTAAAACATAAATTCCAAAAGTAAAAATTAAAATCCCACCAAATACACGCAAAAAATCTTGAGAAGCAATTAGAAATTTACCTAAAAACGAAAAACTAAGACCTATACTAATAAAAAAAACAGAGAATCCAAGAACAAAAAAAATTGAATTCAAAAAAATGAGCCCACGGACTGAAGTTCGTCTACTGTCGTCGGTTATTTCCTCATATGTCAATCCAGTTAAATAGGACAAATAACTTGGAAAAAGAGGGAGAACACATGGAGAAATAAAACTCAGAAACCCAGCCCAAAAAGCAAGTCCTATATTCAATGAATCTGCGGACATGCAATCCTCAAAATTAGATAATAAACTATTCAGTTACGAATGGTTCTTCAATCGTTATAGTATCATTTCTTTCGGGTCCAGTTGAAATCAAAGAAACTGAAACTCCTAAAATCCTTTCAACATGCTTAATATAAGATAAGGCTAATTCAGGAAGGTCCGCTTTTACATTTACTCCAGCTGTCTTCGCTTTCCAACCCTGAAACTCTTCAAAAATGGGTTTACACTTTTCGAGAACACCTGTTTCTGCGGGAAAAGATGTTATCTTTTGTCCATCAACCTGATATCCAACACAAATACGGATAGTTTCCTGATTATCAAGAACATCAAGTTTCGTAAGAGCAATTGTATCTATTCCACAAACCTGTATGCAGTGACGGGCTGCTACCGCATCCAGCCAACCACACCTTCTTGGACGACCTGTAGTAGCTCCAAATTCTCCTCCTTCTGTTCGAAGAAGGTCACCCTCAGAACCTTCCATTTCAGATGGGAAAGGTCCTTGTCCTACTCTAGTACAATAAGCTTTCACCACTCCTAAAACTTTATCTATTTTAGAATAAGGCATACCTAATCCATTTAGAGCGCCTCCAACACCTGTATTACTCGATGTAACAAAAGGGTATGTTCCCATATCTACATCAAGCATAATTCCTTGAGCTCCTTCAAGAAGAATATTCTTTTTCGCATCTAAAGAATTAAAAATTTCAATATCTGTATTACATATATGATTTTGAAGAACTTCCCTGACCTCTTCACAAATTGACAAAATATAAGATTCATCAAAAGCTTTTTCTTCTTCTTCTGTTAGTACAATCTCTGAAAGCAACTTCTTTTTCAGATTAATACTAACCTTAATCCTATCTCGTAAAATCCGTTCCTCAAATAAATCTGCCACTCTTACACCAAGCCTAGCAGCCTTATCAGAATATGCCGGACCAATTCCTCTTCCCGTTGTTCCTATTCGATTCATCCCTAATAATTCTTCCATGTGCGAATCCATAACTTTATGGTACGGAAGAATCAAATGTGCTCTTTTACCAATTAACAAATTATCATCAACCTTCAGGCCGAGTTCCTTTAGGCTCCTCATTTCACCAATTAGGGATAAAGGATCGATGACGGCTCCAGACCCAATAATGCAGAGCACATCTGGATTCAAAATACCCGTTGGTATTAAATGAAGGATAAATTCCTGACCTGAAACGTAAACCGTATGACCAGCATTTGCACCACCTTGATATCTAGCTACTACATCAGAGCGTTGAGCAAGCCAATCTATAATTTTTCCTTTACCTTCATCACCCCATTGACCACCAACAACTGTCAGAACACTCATAAACTACCTCCTCCTTCCAATATATCGACAATCTCGTCTATAGAGGAAATTATAACTTCAGCACCAGAAGAAGTCAGAACCTGTATCTTCTTGCCATTAGAATTTTGACGATCTATAACCAGACAATAATCAAAATTAGATTCTCGAGCAAAAGTAAGCGAATCATTTAATTTTCTTCTCATGATATCACGAGAGGCTACATACCCGAGTTCACGTAATTTCCTAGAGATCTCGATACCATTTTTCTTTGAAGAAGAAAAATCTACTACAAGAAAACTTTTTTTATTTTCTTCCTGTTTCGAATCGCTTACTACGCTTGAAAGGCTATCCAGATCTATCGCAAAACCTGTACCGAGATCATCAGTTCCAAAGTTTTTTAGCAACCTATCGTATCTTCCTCCACCACAAACAGGAGTTCCAACTCCTGAAACAAAACCCTCAAAAATGACACCCGTGTAATAGTTAAAATCTCTAAAATCTGCAAGATCAAAAACTATCTGTTCAGTTAATCCATACAAATCTAAAATTCCATATACTCTTTTAAGTTCTTTTACCGCTTTCTTTGATGTAGCATTTCCGACCGTCTTTTCAGCGAAATCAAGCACAGAAGAATCTCCAAAAAGTCTAGATAAATTTTTCAGAATATTTGCATCCTTTTGTCCATTCTTTTTTCCTCTCAAAAGTTGTGCGAGAGAGGTTTCATCTCTTCTAGAAATAGCGTCTGAAATTTTCATTTTATCTTCTTGAGTTAAATCTAAAACATTAAAAATTCCTGCTAAAAAACCTCCATGACTTAAAGATATCTTGAAATCTTTCACTCCTATTTTTCTGAGACACTCAACCGCAACCGCGATTACTTCTGCATCAGCTTCCAATGACATTAAACCTATAAGTTCAACACCAGCCTGTAAAAATTCTCTTTGATAGGTTCCAGAAACATTCATATATCGAAAAACATTAGTTACATAGGAGAGTCTCAAGGGCCTAGGAGCACTCTCTAAGAATGTTCCAGCAATTCGCGCTATTTGAGGAGTAACATCAGATCTTAAAGACAATAAATTTCCCGTTTCCAAATCTACTGTTTTAAAAACTTCAGAATCTCTAGAATCACTTTCTGTATCAGGAGCATAAAATTCGAATGAGGGAGTTATAATCTCTTTAAAACCCCATAAAGAGAAAATCCCTCTTATATGCTCTTCAATATCACGCTTTTTTTTAACCTCTTCCCCAACAAACACTTTAGAGCCTGAAGGTAGAATTTTTCTTTGAAAAATCGAATTCATTATCAATTTCCTCTACTTAAATCTATTTTTAATACTACAGTACTACTGCTCTAGCATCTAGAATACCAGGAATATTTCGAACTTCTTCCATAACATTCTCTGGTATCAATTCATCTAAAGATAAGATAGCAACAGCTTTATCATTTTTCTTCGTTCTACCAAGTTGCATACCAGCAATATTAATTCCATGCTTCCCAAGCAAAGTTCCAATCGTTCCAATCGTTCCGGGTCGATCTTCATTTGAAAAAACAAGCATAAATCCTTCTGGCTCAACATCTATTGCAAAACTATCTATAGAAGTAATCTTTGGACTTCCAAGATTTGTTATTGTACCTATAGCTGAACGTTCATTTTTATCTGTGACTAATCGTATTTCAATCATATCCTTATAAAGATCAGACGAATTCCTGTGCGTAGTAATTATTTCTATTCCTCTTTCTTTTGCTAAAGTTGGCCCATTCACTAAATTTATTCTCGTATCACCTAAAAAGTGAGATAGAACTCCCTTAATTGCATTAGAAGAAAGTGCGGAAATCGGAATCTCAGAAGTACCATGGTGTATGATTTCTAACTTTCTTACCCCACCATCAACTAATTGAGCTAAAAAAGAACCTAAATTTTCTGATAAAAGTAAATGAGGACCTATTCTCTCTAATTGCTCAGGGCCAAGTGCAGGAAGATTCACTGCATATTTGACGACACCATTTTTCAAATAATCAACAACCTGAACAGCAACACTTATCGCTACATTTTCCTGAGCTTCTTCGGTCGAAGCGCCCAAATGAGGAGTACAAATTACCTCTGGACGTTCTAACAGACTTCGATAGTGTTCTGGTGGAGGTTCTTCAGGAAAAACGTCCATAGCAACACCCAATACTTTTTTAGAATCTAAAGCTTTTGAAAGTTCTTCTTCGTTAATCAAGCCACCTCTAGCACAATTGATAATTCGTATTCCATCTTTCATTTTCCGAAATTCTGCTGACCCTAAAAGATTGGTAGTTTCATCTGTCCCAGGCACGTGAAGAGTCAAATAATCACATCCCTTTAGTACCTCATCAAAAGAAACCAGTTTTACATCTCTTTCTAATGCGGCTTCTTCTGAAATATAGGGATCAAATGCGATAACATTCATTCCTATATTCTTAGCTAATCTAGCAACATTAGAACCAACTCTTCCTAGTCCAATTACACCTAAAGTTTTCGATGCTAATTCACTTCCTACAAATTTAGATCTCTCCCAAAGACCCGATTTCAAAGAAGATACAGCTTCGGGAATTCTTCGCGCTAGAGAAAAAATAAGTCCCATAGTATGCTCAGCCGTAGTTATCACATTGCCATCAGGAGCATTAACAACTAAAACGCCTAGACGACTCGCAGTATCTAAATCAATATTATCTACCCCAATACCGGCTCTGGCTACGATTTTGAGTTGCTTGCCTGCTTCTAAGAGTTCTTTGTCAACTTTTGTCCCACTTCTCACGATCAAAGCATCAAAATTTTTTATTTGAGATAGAATATCTCCCCTATTCATCTTTGGAGTATTGATTACTTCGAAGCCTTCATTGGATGACAGAATCTCTTCTGCACGCATCGACAAGGACTCAGAAATCAAAACACGAGAGACTATATTTTCACTCATCCCAGCAAACTCCTTTGAGCTGCAGCAATACCTGCAGACTTATCAAATTTAAATCCTAGTGATAATAGAGTTTTTTCTAGCGCACTAACTGCTATCAATACATCGTCTCCATCTACGTATCCTAAATGACCTATACGAAAAATTTTATCACTTAGATCCCCTTGTCCTCCCGCAATCGTCACTCCACAATCAGATTGCATTTTATTAGGGATATCTTTACCGTTAATTCCTTCAGGAACTTCCACAGCTGTTAAACACTCTGCTATTAAATCTTTTGTAAAGATATCTAAGCCCATCGACTGTATCGCCTCTCTAGTAGATTTTGAAAGTATCGCATGTCTCTTATATATATTTTCTAACCCTTCTTCTTGCATCATAGAAAGAGCTACCTTTAAACCCATCATTAGAGAAATGGCGGGAGTCCATGCCGTTGTATTTTTTTGCTGACTTTTTCTTTCTATCTGTAAATTAAAATAATAGGACGGACAATTAGATTTTTCCGTTCTATTCCAGGCATTATCGCTTAACCAAACAAATGCGAGACCTGGAGGAAGCATTAGTGCTTTTTGACTACCTGTAACAACAGCATCTAATCCCCATTTTTCCGGTTGTACTTCATATACTCCTAATGCAGTGATAGCATCTACTACTAGCAAAGTATCTGGAGATACTTTTTTAATAGCTCGAGAAATTGATTCAATATCATGCTTAGAACCAGTAGAAGTTTCGCTAGCCTGAATTAAGACTGCACTATGTTTTCCTTCAATAAGCATAGCTTCAAGATCAATAATATTGACAGAATGTCCCGGCACTACTGGCAATATATCGGGAATCACGCCATATGCCTGACAAATTTCTGTCCATCTCTCTCCAAATTTACCGCCTTCCACCACTAATGCCTTCTCTCCCACTGAGAGAAGATTCGATACACATGCTTCCATGCCACCAGTTCCAGAAGAGGCTAGCGTAATAACATCACTTTTCACTTGATATAGCCACTCTAGTCCATCACGAATATCCGCGAAATGCGATTCAAATTCACTTGTTCTATGATGAAAAAGTGGTTTAGACATCGCTTCGAGTACAGGATGGGGAACCGGTGTGGGACCAGGTGCTAACAAATGATTTTTCTTCATATTCTTTCCTATTCTATTCCTACAGGTTTAAAAAGATATTGCAAAACGGCAAGAGGATATCAGCCCTTGAAAGTTCAATCAAGACCAAGTGCAGTGTTATCAAAGGAAAATTAAAAAAATAAAGAAGAATATAGAAGAAAAAACCGGGAGAGTATAAAAATACCCTCCCGGTCTAAATTTCTATTACAAGCCTCAATCTGAATAATCAGAAATTAGCTTATCATCATTCCAAGCTTAGAATGAATGACGGATTTCGAAGTACCAGCACCATGTGTTATCGAAATCTTTTGTTGCGTTTGTTGCTTTACCATAATCACCAACAGCCAAGTGTGCATATGCAACTTGTGCCCATAGGGATTTATAGAACTTATATTTCAAAGATAAATCAACTTCTGTACCGATATTTGTGTCAGACACATATTGTGTTCCACCAGAAATATCTTGCGCACCTTCAGAAGAATGGATGCTTGACAAGTTACCTTTAAAAGAAAGTTTTTTGCTTATTGGATGGCTTACGATAACTTCCATTACCCTAAGACCGTTACCACTTGTTCCACCGTTACCACTACCGGAACGAGTTTCATTACCTGCACTTATATTGAATGTGCTGTAACGTTTACGGGAAATGATCTGTGGGTTATCAAACCAACCCATTGTATCGTTGTGAGGAGTTGAGAAACGTGTCAACTCATTGTTACCATCTTGCTGTGCTGTAACACCGTGTGATTGAGAAGCAGCTAGACCGTCTTTATCACCGGATGAAGCAACTGCACGAAGTGTAACTTTTGATTTACCAACTTTAGTTGTAGCACTTACGTGAACCATTGTTGCTTGAACATCAATGTCTTTCACTGTTGCACTACTAGATGGGTAATCAATTGTACCTTCTTGGTATACTGCATCAACTGTAAGGCTGAACATACCAACTTTACCTTTTGCATTCAGACCCCACCATCTAAGATCTCTATCTGGAGAAGTAGTACCTGAACCACGGTTGTCTGCTTCTACAGTTAGGTGAGGAGTTAGCTTCATACCCAAAGCTTTTGTTGTGAAACCAATGTGGTGTACATCAGAGTCATTTTTTCCACCAAAAGGACCACCAGAACCACCAGCGCCACCTTCAGATGTTTTAACTGTCCAAGCTGTCATTTTCATGCCAGCTACTTTACCAGTTGCTTCCCAACCCTGATTTCTGTTACGTCCACTGGATGTAACAAGCATTTTTCCAGGGGAGAAATAATCATCACGACCATACTGTATTTTTAATTTAGTTCCTGGAAGAGCAAACTGAACATAATGCCTGTTTACTTTAGGAGCTGTTTTAGCAGCATCCCAACTACCAGAACCTAGATCAAGTTCCCATACAGCTTTCACTTTTCCGCCTTCAGATACAGCAGTAAAGCGAGGACGCATTAACATATCTGCTTTTTGGTTACCATCTTCAGATGTGTTATCTCTATCAGCGTCATCATAAGAAACACCACGATACCTGTACATACCAGTAAATTTAAAGCTTGCTGCAAAAACTTCTGGCAATACAAGACCAACTGCCAAAACTGCAACTGCTAAAGTTAATAAAAATTTCCGCATTACTTTCTCCTAATATTTAAGCTTATTAATACTATTAATAGTTTTAAAAACTGTGTTACACAAACTTCATGTTACTACGAACTACTAACTGAGCTTTATACTCTTATAGGCTCCTCCTCTTAGGCGATATATAAAATCAATAAAAATAAATACACGCACACACTAAACCGCACGTGCTATTATAAAATACACTCACAGAATAACTAAAAAAACTCGTAACTTCTACATATATTAAGAAAATTCATTTTTGCAGTCAAGATATTTCACATCAAATACGAATATATAATAAAAATAATGAAACTTTTAATAAAAATAATGAAATAATTGCTGGCTAATCACTCATATATTGACCAATTAGCATAACAAAATCAAGAAAAAACTATTTTCCATACTTCTTTATATCATAAATATAAATTTTACTAGAAGCATTCGTAGTCAACATTGACGTATCTGTAGTAATTAGAATCAAATCTTTTCTACCATCATTATCACCATCCCCCACCTCAAAATCTACCACTCCCTGAGAGAGTTTTTTTGATCTCCAAAATTCAGACAATCCACTACCATCCCATACCAAACTTACAATCTGTCCACCAGAAATACCAAGACCAGGAGCAATTCTTGTTCCTGAATATTCGTTCGCAATAACGAGTACTTCATCAATCCCATCTTCATCGGTATCTGCAACCTTAATCCTAGAACGAATCAAAATATCAAATTCCGAAATAGTTGTAGAAGTTCTCCTATCTTCATTTGAATGAAAACGATGAACTGGTCCGCCAAAAAATTCAGCACTTTTATAAAACACACTGCCAGATCTACTCATGACACGGAGTTTATCATCTTTTCCTATCTCTATTACGTTCAACTTTCCATTTCTGTCAATATCCCACAAAGAAAATCCAAGTATTTCGAATTCCTCTGGCAGATTATAAGAAGATATTTCAACAATCTTGTCTTTTGACCATGTGTACCTTCTAATTGCACCACTAAATGGCTCATCGAAACCCTGAGATTGACCTAAAAGTAAGGAAACATCTTTATCTTTCGAGGAAGGACCTTTATTCCTTGTTTTTAAAATACGAAAAAAAACATTTCTTTTTGAGAAAATCTTGACAAATTTTTTCTGTTTCACTTCAAACACCAAAGAAGTAAGATTGTCATGCTCATAGGTAGCCACATACAATTCAGGGATCCCATTTGAATTTAAATCCGATACATCCATCCAGCGAAAATCATTTCCTACCCCTCCATCGTATCGGAAAAGTTCACGGATTTTATTATTTATAATCTGAAAAGCAATCAATTGAGTAGAAGTCAAAACCACAAGTTCGTTCTTCCCATCCTTATCCAAATCCGAGACAGCAATTCCTCTTACTGCCAATTTGTCAAAATGAAAAGCTTTCACTCCTCCCATGACGGACACTCCCGGAAGACCAGAAGTTGACCGTTGAAAATTGCCACCAAACGCAAAAAATCCTCTTCTTCTTTTTCCTCTTTTCAACGTCCCTTTCTTTGGGACTCCTTGTTCATAGGGCAAATTGTCTACAGAAGAAATAGCTTCAAAAAGAATACGCTTACTACTAAGAGAAATAATTTTACTCTTGAGAAAAGTTTTCCCCTTTATATCGACAACTGTACTTTGTATCGCCATATCAGAGCGAACTTCATTTCGAAGAGAAATAGGATTTCTTCCTTGCAAGATCTTATCTTCGGGAATCCCATTTTTTAAAAGCCATACTTCTAATTGATCTATATCAAAAACATCAAATCTCCCTCTTTTAAGGAGGAACTTCGCAAGTTCTCTAGTTAACAAATCGGTGCTATAAGGCTCATCTGTGAGGTTTACAAAGGGGAGTACTGCAATACTAATCTTTGCAGAAGAAGCTCTGACCTTATCTTTTACCCTAGGAACAAGTTCACCTCCTGGAGCTAAACGAACAACTCTTGCAATCGAAAATTTTTCTCTTACATCAACTACTTTGATTTCTGCAACATTTTTTTCTAAAGATCCAAGAGACTCTCCAGTAATAGGATGTTTAAAGACCTTCCCTTGACGAAATACTCCGATCGTCAATCCTTTCACAACTCGATTTCTAGAACCAATACTTAGATATAGGTCTGCTCCCTTTATAGCAACAATTGAGCCTTCAACATGAGGATAATAGGTGTGAACTTTCTTGCTAAGAACTTCAATTGCACTAGTATAATTTAAGGAATAAAGATTCGTAGGAAAAAAGCCAACACTTAAAAATGCAAAGAAGAGTAGATACAGAAAACCATTTTTTAAAAAATCAAATCCTAAACGCATAATTTCTCGTTCCTCAAATAATCAAAAAAAACTAAACCCCTAGGGAGAAACATACAAGAAACCAGAAGACTACTACAAGAGAGTTGAAAATAAAAACTTCAGTTCTTCATTCAAAAAAAATCCTTAGCAGGAATATACTTTGACCTTAAAGCAATTGATTGATAGAGTTTGAGATGCAGTTTCGCTGGGGGTGCCACGGGCTGAGAAAATACCCTTGAAACCTGAACCGGACAATGCCGGCGTAGGGAAGCGAATCCATATTTGGAATTCCCTCCCTTATTCGTGCCCCTCAATAAAATCTAGATATATTTTAACTTCCAATGGGGAATATAGATATGAACAAATCAGATGGACAAAACGACAATGGAATCAAGTTAGACCTCGTCAACGAAAATGGGAATAGTTCCAATGGTGCCTCATTCCCTAACTCTAAAAAAATTCATGTAAACGGCAAAGATAATGTCCATGTACCGATGAGAGAAATCGAACTTGCCGATGGCGAAGAACCTTTGCGCGTATATGATACTAGTGGCCCAGATGGGGAAGATATCCGGAAAGGTCTTCCTCCTTTAAGATTAAATTGGATACAAAACCGTTCAGAAATCCAAGAAATGGATCCTTCTTACAAACCTGTCTCAGGAAAAGAGAATACTGAACTTCCAATGCCACCGAAACGAAAAGTGTTCAGAGGGACAGGAAATGTTACGCAAATGCATTTCGCAAAAAAAGGAGAAATCACTTCAGAAATGGAATTTGTTGCTATTCGGGAAAATATGGAACCAGAATATGTTCGTTCTGAAATTGCTAGGGGCAGAGCAATTATCCCTGCAAACATCAATCACCCTGAAAGTGAACCAATGATTATTGGGAGAAACTTTTTGGTGAAGATAAATGCGAATATCGGAAATTCTGCAGTTTCGAGTTCTATAGAAGAAGAAGTTGAAAAAATGACATGGGCAACAAAATGGGGAACCGATACAGTAATGGATCTTTCAACAGGAGATAACATTCACGAAACTAGAGAATGGATAATTAGAAACTCTCCTGTACCAATTGGAACTGTCCCAATTTATCAGGCTTTAGAAAAAGTAGATGGTGTCGCTGAAGATCTCACCTGGGAAATTTACAAAGACACTCTTATTGAACAGGCTGAACAAGGAGTGGATTACTTTACAATCCATGCAGGAGTTTTACTCAGATACGTTCCTTTAACTGCAAAGCGTATGACCGGAATCGTATCAAGAGGTGGCTCTATACTTGCTAAATGGTGTTTAGCACATCACCAAGAGAATTTCCTATATACGCATTTTGACGAAATATGTGAAATCATGAAGTCGTATGATGTCTCTTTCTCTTTAGGAGATGGATTAAGGCCTGGAGCAATTGTTGATGCAAACGATGAAGCCCAGTTTGGTGAACTAGAAACACTTGGAGAACTTACATTAAAGGCTTGGGAACATGATTGTCAGGTAATGATTGAAGGTCCTGGCCACGTTCCTATGAATCAAATCAAAGAAAATATGGACAAACAATTAGAAGTCTGCCACGAAGCTCCATTTTATACACTCGGCCCATTAACTACTGATATTGCGCCTGGTTATGACCATATTACAAGTGCAATTGGAGCAGCAATGATAGGTTGGTTCGGGACGGCTATGCTTTGCTACGTAACTCCAAAAGAACATCTTGGATTGCCAAATAAAAATGATGTACGTGAAGGCGTTATTGCTTATAAAGTAGCTGCTCATGCTGCAGATCTAGCTAAAGGGCACCCAGGAGCACAGGAAAGAGATGATGCACTCAGCAAAGCAAGATTTGAATTCCGTTGGGAAGATCAATTTAATTTATCACTTGATCCTGAAAGAGCAAGAGAATATCACGACGAGACTCTCCCTTCTGATGGAGCAAAAGTAGCTCATTTTTGCTCAATGTGTGGTCCTAAATTCTGCTCAATGAAAATAACGCAGGAAGTAAGAGAATATGCAGCTCAAAAAGAAATAGACGATAAAGAGGCTCTTATGAATGGGATGAAAGAGAAATCAGAGGAATTCAAAGATAAGGGTTCAAACATTTACGTGAAATCTGATTAGATTAATAATTTAAATTTTTTTGGATACAATGGAACACGATACTTTTAATATCGAACCTTCTGAAGTTCAATCTTTACGAGAGAAGGGAGAAAAATTTATTTTTCTCGACGTTCGTGAAGATGAAGAATTAGAAATCGCGAAAATATCTAACGCAATCCATATTCCAATGGGAGATGTTCCTTCCAAAGTTAATCTTTTGGACGATGAGGTTCCTATCGTTGTTTTCTGTCATCATGGACAAAGGAGCGCGATGGTAACTCAGTTTTTGAAACAACTGGATTTTGATGATGTAAGAAATATGCAAGGGGGTATAGAAGCATGGTCTATTCAGATCGACTCAAGTGTTCCAAGATACTAGAAAAAACTACTAGATTTTAATTACCACATTCCCTGTATTCTCAAATTTTTCCATTTCCTTATGTGCAGAAGCTGTATCTTCTAAAGAAAAAACTGACCCGATTTGATGAACAAGAGGATATTCCTTACAAGCCGTTACAATATCTTCACATGCTTTTAATGCATCACTATCAGGAACTGAATACATAAAAATCATTCTTATTGTGAAATTTTTGTGCATCATGTCATACCAAGCAAACTCAGGCTCTCGAACTCTAGTAGAACCATACGCAGCAATAATTCCATTTTCTTTTAACACTTGTTTCGTTACAGGTAAATTTTCACCAAAATCAACATCTAGAATCTGATCCACACCTTCTCCGGATGTTAAATCTAAAATTTGTTCCCCAAGAGCGTCATTATTTTTATAGTTTACTATATGGTCAGCACCGACCTTCAGAGCGATAGCTGCTTTTTCATCAGAACTAATTGTAGTTATGACTTTTGCACCAGCCCATTTAGCAAGTTGAATTCCATAATTCCCTACGGCACCCGCACCCCCAGTCACAAAAACCACTTTATCTTTGAGAGGTCGACCAAGGAATAGACCTAAATGCGCCGTCATAGCAGGTATGGCTAGACAAGCACCCTCTTCAAATGAAACATTTTCAGGAAGAGAAACCACTTGTCTTTCAGGAAGAACAATAAACTCACAGGCAGTACCCATTGGTCTTTGCCATTGTCCATTAAAGACCCAAACACGATCTCCTTCTCTAAAAGATGTAACACCAGAACCAACTTTATCTACAACACCTGCACCATCGCTATGCGGAATAATTTTAGTCCAGCGCATCTCTCCTCTGCCACCTAAACGAGCCTTGAAATCAGAGGGATTCGCACCAGAAGCATGCAACCTAACTCTCACTTCACCTGCACCTACTTCCGGCTTCTCTAACTCTCCATAAATGAGGACTTCGTCCGCAGGACCATATTTTTCATACCAAATTGCTCTCATTTTCTCTCCTGAAACAATTATGTTTTTCTTCTTTCAGTCTCTATCAATTCTTGAACTCTAGGAATAAGGTCATTCGCAATACGGTCACACTCCTCTAAGTGAGGATATCCAGAAAGAATAAATTCATCTATTCCCAGTTTCCAGTATGATAGTAACTCTTGAGCGATTTGATCAGGGTTTCCTACAAGAGCAGAACCACAATTCACTCGAACGGTAGAAATCCCATTCCACAAATGAGTATCTACTTTATAATCTTCGAATTCACGGGCTTGTTCGGCTGCTCCGACCATGCTTGTTCCAGATACAAGTGATGTTCTTTGTTTCTTTACGCTATTGGATGCTTCAGAGAGTAATTCACTAGCTTCAGCCCATGCGTCTTCTTCCACATTCCTCATAATCACGTGCGTACGAAGACCAAAACTTGAGTTTCTACCAAAATCAGAAAAAGATTTTTTTGCTCGTTCAAGATGCTTTTCAACATCTGCTAGTTTCGAAATCCATCCTAAATAAATATCAGATTGCGAACCAGCTAATTTAAGGGCTGCAGGAGATGCTCCTCCTAAATAAAACTTGATATCATTTAAAGGTCCGGGAGAACAATGTACGTTATTCAGCTGGATATGTTCGCCCTTAAATTCTATTGGTTCAGGACTCTCCCAAAGTTTTCTTAAAGCAGCAATAAATTCTTCTGCTCTGTTATATCGAGTATCATGGTCGATAGTTTCTCCCATTTTTTCGAACTCACCTTTAATCCCCCCGGGGACAACATTCAAATCTATTCTTCCATTTGAAATTTGACTTAGAGTAGCAGCCATCTGAGAAAAAAGTCCTGTATTGATAAAGCCTGGACGAACAGCTATCAAAAAACGAATTTTTGTAGTCACTGCCGCAAGAGCGGTAACCATTGTCCATGTCTCCGATAAAGGAGCTCTTTCATCAAAAAGCCCATTTGCAAATCTAGTAGGAATTAACATGGAATAAAAACCATTCCTCTCCGCAGTCTGTACTACTTCACGAAGATAATCGAAAGTTGGCGGTCTCTCAGCAACCTCAGTTCCGATATGATTTCCATCCCCATCAATAGGAATAAACCAGTCGAATTTTGGAACTGGTCTAATTGGTTTTTTCATATTTGTCCTCAATTAAAATTTATTTATTTTTTACCCATGCAGGTGCACTTCCGACAAAAATATCTGAATCATGGAAAATTTCAATACGATTTCCATCTGGATCAAGAAAATAAATTGCCTCATGCCCACCCCACAATCCGTTTGAACCGTCTAATCGGAGAGGTCCCCATACAATCCTAATTTCTTCTCTAGATTTCACAAAAGAAACTGCATCATCAAAATCTTTCTTTCCTGAAACTTCAAAAGCAAGGTGATGAAGACCAATATCTTTCCTAGGTACCGTATCTTCTCCCTCCTTTGAAATCCAATCATGTGGCACAGAAAAAATTGCAAGTTGATGGTGGTATTTATCTAAATACATGAAAGCACTACCAAAAGGAGTTTCAGGATGATTGCCTTCTTCATGTTTTGAACGTAATTCGAAACCAAGCACCTCATGATAAAATTGAATAGAACGATCTAAATCACGAACCTTGATTCCCATATGTTGTAGCCTAAGATTACGAATCAACTATTTTCCCCTAATTTTGTTTTAAGAAAAAAATTCTCCTTGCCGAAGAAACAATTATGAAGTACCAATAGTCTTATACATAATTGAAAGAGAATGTCTTACCCTATCAAAAATTTCTCTAGGAGAGAATCATGGGAGTAATTAAAAACTTAACGAAACAAAAATGCAAAGATGGAGAAGTAACTTTAGGTTCTGGAGTTAGAATGGCCAATACTGTTGAAGTTGGTCTGGCTATGAAGGCTTCTGGTTACGACTGGCTTTTTATAGACCTAGAACATGGTCCTTTTAACCTTGAAACTGCCCAACAAATTTCTATTGCTGCACTCACACAAGAAATCACCCCTCTAGTGAGAGTAGCTGACCTTGATCCTCATCTCAGCACAAGAATTCTAGATAGTGGAGCTCAAGGAATTATCTTACCCCATGTAGATACTGCAAAAGAAGCAGAAAAATTAGTCTCAATATGTAAATTTCCAATGGAAGGGAATCGTAGTTCAGGCGGTGGACTCGCACACGCTAAATTTGAAACGATGAATCCAAAAGAACTCTTGCAAGATGTAAACGACGAAACTCTGCTAGTTGCAATGATAGAAACTCCGGAAGCAGGGGATAAGGCAGATGAAATAGCATCTGTTGATGGAATTGATGTTCTTTTAATAGGAACAAACGATTTAAGTACTGGAATGGGTTTTACAGGTCAACATGACCATCCAAAGGTGAATAAAGTTTATGAACAAGTTGTCGATGCTTGCACAAAACACGGAAAAACTCCTGGCATGGGAGGTTCTTACCAACCCGATCTTATCGAAAGAAGAATTAGTGAGGGTATGCGATTTATCCTTAGTGGAAGTGATTTAAATTTCATGATCGCCGGAGCAACTGCTCAAGCAAAGATGATCAGAGATGTAGCAAAAAAATCTGGATTTTAATTAGAGATTAATCTCAGCAAATAGGAGAAAAAATGAGAATACTAACATTTGAATCAAATGGAATAGAAAAGTTGGGAGTCCTCACCGATAATGGAGTAGAGGAAATAATTTCTGAACCAAAAGATATCTATGAAATTATAGCCGAGAACGGAAAAGTTGAGACAAACCAAAAACCTATACCTATAGAATCTGTAAAATTCCTTGCTCCTATCCAAAATTTAAGAAGACCGGTTATCGCAGTAGGATTGAATTATAAAAAACATTCGGATGAGGGTGCCAGAAAACGTGGTAGAGAAGTAGGTGTATATCCTGAAATACCGTATTTCTTCTGCAAATGGATCGGTACGAATAACCATCATAATGGAGAGATTATCTATCATCCATCTACCGAAGAACTTGACTATGAATGCGAACTTGTAGTTGTGATTGGCAAGCAAGGAATTAACATCCCAAAAGATAAAGCACTCGATCATGTATATGGGTATACAATCATGAATGAAGTTTCTGCTAGAGATGTACAACTCAAACATATGCAGTGGTTTAAAGGAAAAGCTCTCGACTCTTTTGGACCTATCGGACCCTGGATCGTAACCAAAGATGAAATTAAAGATGCTAATAGTCTCAGAATTCAGACAAGAATAAATGGAGAAACTAGGCAAAATTCAAATACGAATGATATGATTTTCGATATTCCAACATTGATCGAGTCAGTTTCTGAAGGTCTCACACTACAACCTGGGGACATGATTGCCACCGGAACACCAGAAGGGGTTGGATTTGCAATGGATCCACCAAGAACTATGCAAGTAGGAGATGTTGTCGAATGTGAGATTGACGAAATAGGAATTCTAAGAAATCATATTGTTTCGCCATAAGATAATAACTTGTTTCTGAATATCGATATAGAAAAACTATTTCAATGTTTTCTCAAGAAATGGAATAAGTCCACCTGCTTTGATCATATTCATTATATGTTCTGGAAGAGGATCCGCCTGCATTGTTTTATCTTGAGTAATATTTTTCACTTCACCTGAGATAGGATCTACTGAAAGTTCATCGCCTTCAGAAATAGTCTTGCAGTCCGGACAAATCAATACTGGCAAACCTATGCAAATTGAATTTCTAAAAAAATTCCTAGCGAAACTTTGTGCTATTACGGCTCCGACTCCAGCAAATTTTATACCCCGAGGTGCTGTTTCACGACTAGATCCACACCCAAAGTTTTTTCCACCTACAATGAAATCATTTTTGCTTACCTTAGATGCAAATTCGCTATCTACTCCCTCCATAACATGATCTGCTAATTTTTCATCTGGAAAACTTGCATAGGTAGCAGGCATTATATATCCAGTATCAATATTATCTCCGAACGTCCATGCTTTCCCTACAATACTAGGATTATTCATTTAAAAAACTCCTTGGATCAGAGACCTTTCCTTCAATAGCACTTGCAGCAACAGTAGCCGCTGAGGCTAAATAAATAGAAGCTTCTTCGCTACCCATTCTTCCTTTATAATTTCTATTCGCAGAAGAAATACATACTTCACCAGGTCCTAACTGCCCCGGACCCTTACCAGAACAAATTCCACAAGTCGTGGGCATTAGTACTCCGCCTGCTTCGATCAGCACAGACAAGGTATCATCTTTCATTGCATTATTTAAAATATCCTTGCTGGCAGGGGCAATAAGTAATTGCAATCCTTTTGCAATCCGGCGTCCTTTTAGAATTTTTGCCGCAGCCCTAAGATCCTCTAATTTTGCTCCTGTACATGAACCTATGTGCGCTCTTTGAATAGGCCCTGAATCTACATTTTCTACCGAGGTAACATTATCCATTCTATGAGGACATGCTACTTGAGGCGAAAGATCATTCACGTTGTATTCATAAGAGGAGTGATATTCTGCATTTTTATCCGATTTCAAAATTTCTATATCCCCTTCTACTCCTGCTTTTCTTAAGTACTGTTCAGTCTTTGTATCAATATCCATAATGGCACTTTTCGCACTGAATTCTGCAGCCATATTAGTGAGAGTCATTCTATCTTCAACAGACATAGAATGTAGAGTATCTCCTTCAAATTGAAGAACTTTATAATCAGCACCATCTACACCCAAATCTTTAAGAGCAAGCAAAGAAAGATCCTTACCCCATGTCCCTACTGGTAGTTCTCCTTTAAATGAAATACGTATTGTTTCAGGTACCCGCAACCAGACTTCACCAGTGGTAAGCACCCCAACACTCTCTGTAGGACCAATAGCCACACCCAAAGCACCCAATGCACCTGCGTTAGTAGTATGACTATCTGTTCCCGTTACTAAGAAACCGGGCTGGACAAAACCTTTTTCTGCAAGAAGGATATGACAAATCCCTTCTGCATCATAAAAATGTTCAACTTTTTGCTCTTTTGCCCAAGCGCGAGTTACATTTAATACGTGTGTTTGAGAATCCTGTGTTGGAGGGTTGTGATGGTCTGCTGTAAGAAGGAAACGACTCTTATCCCATATGGGAAGTCCTAATTTCTTAAAATCATCTCCCATTCGAAATGGTCCTTGATTATCATGCATCAAATGCGCATCAACTTTCCCCCATATTATATCTCCAACTTCTACACTATCTTTCCCGCTAGCTCTTGCAAGTATTTTCTGGGCAACTGTTTGATTTGACAAAAAATCACCTTTCTATATAAAAGTTAAAAAATAACTTTATATTCAAAGTGCTCGACAAAATTATAGAACTAAAGCAGAGTTTTGATTTACGTGGTCTCATATTTAATTAAATAAAACAAGTGAATTGAATGAATGAAGATGAAAAAAAGATAGAGAGAAAAGACTTTTTTAAGGAAGGTCCTCTTTCTCTGGTTCGTGCGTTTTTTGAGGGCTCTCAGGAAAACGATACAGTTATACAAAAAAGTTCTATGGATGGGCCTATTCTTAGACCACCTGGCGCAAAAGCTGAAGGTACTTTCTTAGAACTTTGCAAAGGGAGTGGACTTTGCGCAGAAGTGTGCCCGGCAAATGCAATCCTTCTACTTCCAGAAAAGAGTGATACTTCTCGATTCACTCCAAGAATTATTCCTTCAGATTCTGCCTGCGTCTTATGTGACGATTTGTCATGCATGAAATCTTGTCCGACAGGAGCATTAACTCTTGTAAATATACAAAAAATTTCAATAGGAATTGCGAGAGTAAAAGAAGAGATATGTATTTCATGGAATGGAAAAGATAAATCTTGCAACGCTTGCGCAACAAACTGTCCCGTTGGAGAAGATGCAATTATAATCCAATCTGAATCTGACCGAATAGGTCCAGTTATCAAAGATGGATGTGTCGGTTGTGGATTATGTGAAAATCATTGCCCTATTCATCCCAAGGCCATACAAGTCTTTCCAAATGGATAAAAAAGCAACTTCTCCTATACATATTTTTTTCAATACATCGAAAGATATTCTTATTTGGGATGGAAATTGTCTGTTTTGTAAAGAATGTATGAAATGGATTATTTCAAAAGGAGTTGATAAAAAAATATTTTCAATTCCGTTTCAAGAAATTCCTTATCCACCAATGAGCGATGAGTTTGAAAAAGAATGCCTACAGTCTATTCAATTATTAAAATCTAATCGTAAAATCTTAACTGGTGGTGATGCAATCTCTGAAATTTTATTTTCAATTGGGTATAAGAAAATTGCAATTCTCATGACAAAACCCATACTTAGAAAGATAAATAACTATCTTTATTTTTTCGTAGCAAAACACAGGGGATTTTTAAGTAATTTTATAAGAAAAAAATAAAGTTGATAGAAATATTTAAAATCTATAATCCTATGAAAATTCATCTTTAAGAATTTCATAAATAAAACGTTGAACGGCAACAGGATAAAATCTTACATCGGGAGTTTTTACTACAGCAGTATCTGTAATTTCACAACGAGTCATTTCTTCAATAACTTTTTCAATCAGAGTATCAGGACTCCACTCGTGACGTTTAATCTTAAGATTTTCACTTGTAACATCATAATTTCCTGAAACAACCTTAGGAAAAGCAAATACACGTCCTACCAGATTCGTATCCATAAGTTCTTCATCTTCAAATATCTCCCCAAAAGTTTTCTGCATTTCGGAAGGTGTCCAAACAAGCTTTGGAGAAACCATAAGACGTCCTTCTATCTCCACAGAACCAGCTTTTTCATCTAATTCAGGACCTAAAACCCTATATCCTAGTTCATGATATCCAGAAACTATACCAACGTATGGGCGTCTGAGAATTTCAATTTCTTTACTAATTTTCTTATGTTCATCACGCTGAATTTCATCATCAAACATTTTATTGCTTTCTTGAAAGTTTATAGAACAAAGCAACCTATTAACAGAAAGAAAGACCTAAGGTCAAATCATCAAAGAAACATTATATAGAAACACGAATCAAATTGAAGAGGCATTTAAAAATTCATATACTTTTTGAGAGGTTATATCCGCACTTACGACACAATCGGAAATACCTACCCCTCTATAACCTTTCCCCGCAAAAAAAAGACCTGGCAATACTCTTATAGATTCTTCTAAACTTTCTATACGTTCTAAATGGCCAACTTTATATTGAGGAGTAGATTTTACATAGAAGTTCACATCTGTATGTTTCGGCTCTCCATGTATTTTTAATATCATACGCAATTCTTTCATTACCCTCTCAATCATTAAGTTATCATTCTTTTCTGAAAAGTTATTCAACTCACTTTCTTTTACAAACACTCTCAGAAGCAAGTCACCTTCAGGAGATCTATTAGGAAATTTCACACTAGAAAAAGAACAAGCAAGAATATTTCTATTTTCTATATCTGGCACAACAAAACCCATTCCATCTAAAGAATGTTTGATTTGTTCCTTTTTAAAAACAAAATTAATCGTTACTAAGGAACCAAAATCAAGCACATCAAAAAAACTAGAAAATTTTGGAGAAATATTCTGAATCAATTGAGAAATCTTCGGATTAATAGCCGTTAAACAAACTGTATTTACATTTAAAATTTCATTCCCATTAATTTCTATAGCCCAACCCTCTTGATTTTTTTTAATAGAAGTAACTTCACTCTTTAAACGTAAGTCTATAGATCTGAATTTATCTTTGATGGAATCTGTCAAAACTTCCATTCCTCTGTCAAAACTCGCAAAAAGTCCATATCTTGCGCCACTCGTATTAGAAGACACATCAGAACTATCATCTTTACGAATCATTGTTTGTCTAAGACCAAGTATTACACTTCTATATTTCTCTTCTAATTCTAAAAATTGAGGCATAGTTGCTCTTAGACTTAATTCTTTAGGATCAGCGGAATAAATACCTCCTATCATAGGTTGCGCAATTTTTTCGAAGGCTTCATATCCAAAACGTCGAACTACAAAATCGTATAAAGATTCGTCTTCAAGTTCATCCCTTCTTGGCAATACTAAATCAAACATCATCCTTATTTTGCCAAATATACTTATGAGCGGACTTGCTAAAAAAGGTCCTATTGCAATAGGGGACATTAGATAGAATCCCTTTGGAACTGGAATCAGATTATCACCTTGCAGGATAAAACTTCTTCTGTAATCAGGATTTGTTCCAATAATACGATTCTCAATCTGCAAATCTTCACATAAAGAGAGAACATTCGGTTTAGAGTTGAAAAAAGAATCTGGACCTTTCTCGAAAATAAATCCATCTTTCTGCTCTGTCTCAATAATACCGCCAATACGAGGAGTAGATTCTACAAGAATTATCTCAGCATTTTCTTTAGAACGAAAAAATTTTTCCTGTAATCTATACGCTAAGGTCAATCCTGTAATACCACCACCAACAATCAGAACTCTTTTCCCCTTTGGATTCAAACTTTTTCCCTTGCGATAAATTCTGAAACAGAATCAGCGAGCATATGAATAAAACGTGGGTGTGTACCTACTGTAGGAACGCGATAAAATTTAAGGCCAAGTGATTCGGCATGTTCTTTTGATTCAAAATCTAAATCATACAAAACCTCAACATGATCACAGATAAATCCAACTGGAACAACTACAACATTTTTTTTGCCAGTACGCGCATTTTCATCTAAAACATCTATAATATCGGGTTCCAACCATGTCCCAGGTGGAACATTAGGACTAGATTGAAAAGCTACTTCAAAAGAATCAATTTCTAAAATTTTTGCTATTTCACTTGCAGTTTTTCTGACATCTTTTTCATATGTAGAATCTTTTGCCATCGACACAGGAATAGAATGTGCAGTAAAGATTAATTTAGTACAATCTCTATTTTCTTTTAAAGAAATATCAAATGTGTCCTTAATTAGTTCAGCTAATGAACCCACATATCCGGTATTGTCAAACCAATCCATGGGGATAAAGTCTATTTCTACATTTTGATCAGCTATTTCTTCGTTTGCTTTTTTTACTTCATTTAAATAGGCATCCCAACTAATCTTTGTCTTGTGAGGTGCGAGAACTATTCCTACAGAACGTCGCAAACCATTTTGCGCCATTCCTGAAAGAGTATCTTTCACAAAGGGATTCCAGAACCTATATCCGGTAAAAACTGGCAGAGCACATCCTTTTTCCTGCAGAGATAATTCTAGAGCGCCTGCTTGCTTTTGAGAGAAAAAAACAAATGGAGAAACTCCGTTGAAATGTTTGTAATGTTCTGAAACCTCTTCTATCCTATCCCTTCCTCCTGAACGATTTCCAACAATATTTTCGACATAACAAAATGCTTCTCCAGGGCATTCCTCATATCTTCGGCAACAACCCTTCGTAGGACCACCAAAACCGATCAAAAAAACAGAATCATATTTTTGCGTCATTGATTTTTCACTCTCCATTCATGAACAAAATCTACTAGAAATTTAACATTATCAACTGGAGTTTCTGGTAGAACTCCATGTCCAAGATTAAAGATAAATCCTGGACGCATATTAACAGCATTAAGTATTTCCTCAGCTTTTTTAGCTATCAAATTTCTATCAGAAAACAAAACACACGGATCAAGATTTCCTTGAACCGGAATATCCCCAAGTCTATTCCATGCATCCATTAGATTTACTCTGAAATCAAGCCCGATTACATCTCCTCCAGCTTCCTTCATATCTTCTAAAAACGCAGATGTTCCTGTTCCAAAATGAATAACAGGAACTCTTTTTGAAATAGAATTCAGGAGGGTTTTCATATGAGGCAAAACATACTCACGATAATCTGAACGTGATAAACATCCAACCCAACTATCAAATATTTGTAAAGCTTGTGCTCCAGCATCAATTTGACCAACAAGATAATTACTTAAGGATTTTGAAAAATTTTCCATGAGTTTATTCCAAGAATTTGTCTCTCTATACATAAACTGTTTTGTCTTTACAAAATTCTTTGACCCACCACCCTCTATCAAATAAGAGGCGAGAGTAAAGGGAGCACCGGAAAAACCAATCAATGGAATAGTGTTATTCAATTCGGATCGAACTTTTTTTATCGCATCAAACACATAAGACAATTCAGATTTCACATCAAAATCAAGTATAGCCTCAACATCTTTTGATTCCTTAACTGGATTATGTATTTGAGGACCAACACCTTCATCATATGTAATTTGAAATCCCATCGGTTGCAAAATAAGCAATATATCAGAGAAAATAATTGCAGCATCCACTCCAATTTCTTTAGCCGCGGTAACGGTTACCTCACAAGCCAGATCTGGATTTTTACACAAATCAATAAAAGAGACTTTCGCCCGCAAGTCGCGATACTCCTTCATATACCTGCCTGCCTGACGCATTAACCAAATTGGAGTGAAATTTGTTTGTATTCCTTTGCAAGCATCTAAGAAACTAGAATTTTCTAAATTTTCTTTTTCCATATTTAATTTTTCTTGCATTTAATTTTGTTTGCCTATTAAAAAAAATTTTCAAAAATAAAATTTTACCTAAAGTAGGAATCGAAGAATATCATAGACTTTCCGTTTTACGTAAATTGATTTATAAGTAAGGTAGACATTTAGATGAATCTTAATGTAATAGTTAGTTTAACTTAATTCCCTAGGCGCCATGGCCAAGTGGTAAGGCAGGGGACTGCAAATCCCCGATCCCCAGTTCAAATCTGGGTGGCGCCTCCAAAGGAAACCCTTCTAAAGCAACACTTTCAGCGAATCAACTCTTTTTCATAAAATCAAATTTTTGGTGATGCAGGACT
>CAYWAX010000004.1:0-17787 GCA_964456425.1 uncultured Nitrospinaceae bacterium
CAATTCCGATACTAATCGTTTGTATAGATTAAAAAAAACGAATTATTGTCCGAAATGTAACTTGCGTAATGCAGATCTGACTAGTGGACATCTGCACGATGCAAACCTGAGTAAGGCAGACCTGAGTGGTGCAAACCTAAGTGGTGCAGATTTGCGTCGTGCAAACTTGATAGGTACAAACCTGATAGGTGCAAACCTGAGTAAGGCGGATCTAAGTGATGCAGATCTGCGTCATGCAATGATTAAAGGCATAAAATTAAACGGTGCTATTTTTTGTAATACAAGGATGCCTTCAGGAAAAATAGATAACTCAGGATGTAAAAAGTAATGCACTCTGCACTCGTGCGGAACTCTTAAAAGATATCAAAAATGGTTGATTGGTATTAGGGATCTTGATATAAGCAACTGTACTTGCGTGAATGTTGCGTGATGATTTTAAGGTTTGTCTTTTCAATAAGTTAAAGACAGAGATTATATGACATAAATCCTATACTTAAAGTTATAATTTTCGTTGTTTTTGAATATAATTGCTTGAGTAAATTTATTAATTTATTTATTGCATCTAGTGTCAATATAGCTAAGGAGTAGCGTTTGATTACCGTAGAAGAAGCGCAAGAGATTATTTTTGCGAAGATGAAAACAATAGATAGTTCTGAGATAGAAATAAAAGATGCTCTTGGTAGAGTTCTCTCTGAAGATGTTTTTTCTGAAAGAGCTATACCTCCTTGGGCTAATTCTGCAATGGATGGGTATGCTGTTAGATCGGAAGATATTAAAAATGCAACGAAGGATAATCCTAGTGAATTAAAAGTGATTGAAAGAATACAAGCAGGAGTGAAGGCTAAATCTGTACTTCGAGAAGGAGAGGCTATACGTATAATGACTGGTGCTCCTATGCCTCAAGGAGCGGACGCAATAGTTTTGCAGGAAGAAACGGAAGAAAGTGATTCGTGTGTAGTGAAAATTTATCTAAGCGTTGAATCAGGGGAATCTGTAAGAGTTGCGGGAGAAGATGTTGAGATTGGTGATTTGGTAGTTTCGAAAGGAACTAAATTAACTCCACCTGCGATTGGTATGTTAGCAAATATAGGAATGGATTCTTGTTCCGTTTATAATAAGCCAAGGGTAGCTATATTAGCCACTGGAGAAGAGCTAGTTGATCTCAAGGAAATTCCTGACGAGGGGCAAATATTTAATTCAAACTCGTATGCTTTAGCGGCTCAAGTAGAAGAGGCTGGCGGGGAAGCAATTCTTTTGGGCATAGCTAAAGATAATACAGAAGATTTGGTAAAGGGTATTAAAAGAGGAATGTCTGCAGATATTCTGATTACGAGTGGAGGGGTATCTGTTGGAGATTTTGATTTAGTTAAAGATACACTTCAAGATCTTGGGAACGAAATAAATTTTTGGAGAGTTAGGATGAAACCAGGGAAACCTATGGCATTTGGAATGCTTGGAGGAAACCCATTCTTTGGTCTGCCCGGGAATCCAGTTTCTACCATGGTTAGTTTTGAATTGTTTGTACGTCCATCCTTGCTTAAAATGCAGGGGTTGAAGAATATTTTTCGTGCAAAAGTTAATGCTACCCTAAAAGGAGAACTTCTTAAGTCTCCAGAGAGAAGACACTATATCAGGGCAGTAACGACTTTTAATGGGAATCAATGGGAATCTACTCCTTTAGAAGTGCAGGGGTCTAATATTCTTCATTCAATGGTTAAATCTAATTCGTTAGTTTTGTTTCCTGAATATGAAACTAAGCTAGAAGATGCGCAAACGGTAGAAGTCATATTGTTAGATGATCCAAATATAAATAATAATTAAATTCATTCTCGAATATTTTAGTTAGGAAGCTTTATGTCGCAGATACCTATTTCTGCTGCAATTTTAGCAGGGGGTAAAAGTACAAGAATGGGGAAGGAGGACAAATCTCTATTGGTTATCAATGGGATAACTTTTATAGAGTCAATTAGAAATAAGTTAGGGGAGTATTTTACTGAAATCCTTGTAGTTTCTGATAAAGGCGAAAGATTTGAAGAAATGGGTTTTCTTGTTTATCCAGATTTAATAGCGGATAAAGGACCCTTAGGGGGCTTATATACAGCTTTGTCGCTTAGTCAAACAAAAAAGATTTTCTTGGTAGCATGTGATATGCCCCTTTTGAATGAAGTTTTAGTGAGTAATTTTATTAGTCAGGTCTCTGATGAAGATGTTCTGATTCCATTGCATAATTCTAATCCTGAACCTCTGTTCGCTGTATACGATAGAAATTGTCTTCCATCTATCATAAACAACATTGAAAGCGAAAATTTGGATATGACATCTTTTTTCTCAGGGTTAAATATACGTTATTTAGAAGAAAAAATATGGAGAGAATGGGATTCAGAAGGAATATCTTTTCGTAATATTAATACTCCCGAAGATTTTGAATTTTCTAAAAAAATTAATGAAGGAGGAGGTGTAGGTTGAGGATAGATGAGAAATTAAAAAAAATAGGAATCGATTTACCCAATGCTCCCTCACCGGTGGGTTCCTATGTGCCTTATGTTCGTTCTGGCGGATTGTTATTTATCTCTGGTCAAATTCCTACAGTGAATGGGGAATTACTCCATCATGGGAAAGTACCCGAAGAGGTGTCTTTGGAAGATGCAAAAAAATGCGCCAAAATTTGTTTATTGAATGCACTTGCGCATGCAAATAAAGCGTTGCAGTCTCTTGATCAGATAAAACGAATTGTAAGAATGACGGGTTATGTTGCATCTTCTGAGAAATTTACTGAACAAGCAGATGTAATGAATGGGGCTTCTGATTTAGCTTTTGAAATTTTTGATGAAATTGGCAAGCATGCAAGATTGGCTGTAGGGGTATATGAATTGCCTCTTGGGGCACCTGTAGAACTTGAAGTGATACTTGAAGTATAATTTTTAAATTACTAATAATAAAGACAAAATAATGAGTCCTATAATTTTTTCATTTGGTCCTCTAACTTTAAGATGGTATGGGTTGATGTACGTATTCGCTTTGCTTTTTGGTACATGGCTTATAACACGGGAATGCCAGAGAAAGAATCTTGCAATTACAAATGATGAGATTATGAATTTTGCTCTTATCTGTATGTTTTCTGGGATCTTTTTTGCGAGATTGTACTATGTAGTGTTTAATTGGAATTTTTATGGGAATTATCTATGGGAAATTCCAAAGATATGGCATGGAGGATTGGCTATACATGGAGGCTTGATAGGAGGTGTATCGGCTGGTTTGATTTTTCTTTCAAGGCATAAGGTTTCGACTTGGTCTTTTGCTGATGCTGTGGCGCCTTCTATAATGTTAGGTCAAGTCTTTGGTAGATTTGGAAATTTTATGAATGGTGATGCTCATGGAATACCAACTGGTATGCCATGGGGATTAATTTTTCCTCAGGAAAGTATTGCGGGAAAACAATTTCCTGATCAGCCTATTCATCCTGTAATGTTATATGAATTATTTTTAAACTTAGTTTGGTTTTTAATATTAAGAAATCTTAGATTTAAATCTCACAAGCCTGGTTTCTTATTTTGTCTTTATTTCGTTTTGTATTCTGTTGGCAGGGCAATAGTAAGCGGTTTTCGTGCGGATAGTCTTTGGTTTGGTTCTGTTAGGGCAGCTTATGTTGCGAGCTTTTTGTTGATAATTATTTTTAGTAGTTTTATTTTTTACGGTAGGCTTTGGAAAAGTGCTAAGTAGAAATTAACAACTATTTTATTTTCTAATTGTAAATTTTGCTTTAAGGAGGAAGTGTAATGAATTTTAGATTGGTAGATTTAACGCAAGAGATTTATAATGGAATGCCTGTTTATCCAGGACATCAAAGAACAGGGGTATTTCCTTCAAAAACGCATGAAGAAACATCTAAGGCAAATACGTCCTCTCCATCGGGCCATACCTCTACTACAAATACAATTATCATGAGTGACCACGGGCCAACACATGTAGATGCTTTTTTGCATATCGATAAAAGTCCCGATGCTGAAAGTATAGATGAACTTGGTTTTGAGTGGTTTTTTAATGAAGCAATTTGTTTAGATCTTTCTAAGTTTTGTAATACTGATACATGGATAGAACCTCAAGATTTAGAAGAAGCATGTGAAAAATCAGGCCTTGAAGTCCCTAACAAGGGATCGGTTTTAATTTGGAGCGGTCATTATGAAGCGAACTATAAGGATGATTTTTATGACTGGATGTATACATATCCTGGATTAAGTGAATCAGCTACGATCTGGTTGGCGGATAGAGGGTGTATCAATATTGGAATTGATTCTCCAAGTATTGATTCTTCAGCAGCGATGAAAGATAAAGGATATTGGGCGCATAAAGCTTGTAGAGAAAGGAAAGTGTTGAATGTAGAGAACCTCTCTAATTTGAAAGAGGTGGCAGGTACTAAATTTATTTTTTCATGTTTGCCTTTGAAAATCAGAAGAGGAACTGGTTCTCCTGTTAGAGCTGTAGCTATTTATACAGATTAACTCTCTAATTTCGGACTCTTGGTAATTCTGGTGAAAGGAATATGTATGGACTATAAAATAAGTGAAGAACAGAAAGCTTTAGTAGACCTAGCTCATGATTTTGCAGAAAAAGAGATCAGGCCAGTTGCTAGAGAACTCGATAGAGAACCAGATCCATTAAAGAGATTTCCTTGGGATGTTCTTGAGAAAGGAAGTAAGTTAGGTTTGCGAACTCTTGCTCTCCCTGTAGAACTGGGTGGCGCCGGTGCGGATGTTTTGACTTTATGTATGGTAGGTGAAGAGTTGGCGTGGGGAGATTTAGGTACTGCAGTTACTTTTGACCAGACTTGGAAGATCACGCATCTTTTTGAAACACTTACAAATGAAGAACAAAAGTCAAAATATTTAAATCAATTTTTGGAAGATGATTTGTTTCATCTTGCAGTTGCAATGACTGAACCTTCCGGAGGTTCTGATAATATAATTCCATATGATAGTCCAGATGCGGGCGTTAAAACGACCGCTGTGAGAGATGGTGACGATTGGATAGCTAATGGAAAGAAACATTATATCAGTAATGGTGGTGTTGCTAAACTTTATATTGTGGCTATGCGTACAGATCCCACAAAAGGTGTTTCTGAAGGAATGACGTATTTCCTTCTTGACCCGAGTATGGATGGTTTTGATTATGGAAAATTCCATGACAAATTAGGTCAGAGACTTTCCTTGAATGCCGAATTATTATTCAATGAATGTAGGATACCTGATGCGCATCGTATTACTGAAGTTAATAAAGCGATGGAAGCTAGGAAAACCTTTGTTTTAGGGTCAAACATCGAAGCTGCAGCAACGGTACTTGGAACTGCGAGAGCCTCTCATGAAGAAGCGCTTGAATATGCACGTAATCGAGTGCAAGGAGGAAAACCTATTATAGAGCATCAGGCTGTAGGTTTTATGTTATGTGACTCTTTTGCTGAATACGAAGCATCCAGGCAAATGTTGCATTACGCGGCCTGGACAGCTTCTGATAGAAATTTATACGATCCAAAGATGGGATTCATGACTAAAAGTTTTGTTTCTGAGGCTTCATTTCGTATTGCTACTCGATCCATGGAAGTTTGGGGTGGAATGGGATATATGACGGAAGCTCCTATGGAGAAGTATCTTAGAGATGTTACTAGTTTCTTGCATTCAGATGGCACAAATCAAACGATGAGAATTCGTTCTATGAAATATTTATAGAAAGGAAAATGATGGAAAAACTTGCAATTGAGAATATAGAGGTCATCCCTTTACAGGTGCCTTTAAAGAAAATTTTTGAAAGTGCTTTGGGAGTTTATACTCACCTTGACGTTGTAGTTGTAAAGATGAAAACAAAAGATGGCCCAGAAGGTTTTGGAATGACTACTGGATTAGGTGGAGCTTCAGGAACTGCGATAGTTCCGTATATTAAGAATGAACTAGCACCATTAATTCTGGGACAAGATGCGCTAGCTCCGGAATTAGTATGGAACAAAATGTGGAGTCCAAATAAGGCTAGAATGCGAGGCGGAATAGGACTTCATGCATTGTCTTGTGTAGATATCGCTTGTTGGGATGTTTTAGCAAAGGCTGCAGGAAAATCTATTAATCGCCTGCTTGGTGGTTTCAGACAATCTGTTCCTGTGTACGGAAGTGGCGGATGGCATACATTATCTGATGAAGAACTTTTAGAGGAAGCGCAAGAGGCTGCTGCTTTGGGATGTACAGCGTATAAATTCAAAATCGGAACCAATCGCGATGAAGAAAGAATTTCTTATCTGCGAAGTAATATGGGAGAGGATTTTATTTTATTTGCTGATGCAAACCAGAAATATATTGTTAGAGAGGCAATAGAAGTTTCGAATATGCTTGCTGAATATGGTGTTGCATGGTTTGAAGAACCTGTGATAGCAGATTCTGTTGATGATTTAGCTGAGTTATCAAAAGAAAGTATGGTTCCTCTTGCTGCTGGGGAAAATGCATATTTGAGATGGGGATTTAGGGAGTTATGTGAAAGACGTGCAGTTGGATTTCTACAACCTGATGTTGGAAGGTGTGGCGGGATAACTGAGTTCAGGAAAATTGCTAATCTTGCGGATGCTTTTAATATATCGTTATCATGTCATCTAGTGCATGAGATTTCGGTGAGTCTGATTGGAGCAAGTCCTAGTGGATATATGGTTGAATATATGGATTTCTTTAATTCAGAAGATATGACACAAGATTTTTCAGTAAAGGATGGGAAGATCACTGTTCCTGATGTTCCAGGTCATGGATTTGAGTTTACAGAAGAGGCTTTGAAAAATTATAGAATCGATTAGAAAAAAACGGAGGGAATGAAATTGAAAATAATTAATTATAATTACAGAGGATTAGAGAGAGTTGGTTTATATGTTGGAGATGAAATTGTTCATTTGTCTCGTCTTGCAGGTCTTTTTGGAAGACCCGATCTGGCAATTCCCAGTATCATGGAAATTATGAAACATTGGGGAGATATTTCTGCTGATCTAGAATCTTTATGGAAAGATGCAGAAAGTAATTCGGATAAAATTAAAGCAGTTCTTATGAGCCCCGATGACGTAGAATTCCTTCCTCCGATTACAAATCCTCCAAAAAATATAATGTGTATGGGCCTTAATTACAAAGATCATGTAGAAGAAGGTTTGAAAGCAAAGGATGTACGTCCACAAAAGATGGAATTAGACGAACCCATTTTCTTCACAAAATCACCCAGTACCTTAATTGGCCACAATGTAAACTTTCCAATGATTACCACTAGTAAAAAATTAGATTATGAAGGGGAACTTGCATTTATTATTGGAAAATCTGGAAAAAATATATCTAAAGATAGAGTATATGATCATATTTTTGGATACTGTTGTTCGAACGATTTGTGTGCAAGGGATATTCAAAGACGACATAAACAATTATTTAAGGGGAAAGCCTTAGATTTTACTTGTCCAATTGGTCCTTTTCTAGTTCCAAAGGAATTTTATCAGGACCCTATGAATGCTTCCATTAAAACTTGGGTGAATGGTGAAATCAGACAGGATTCTAATACGAAAATGATGATCCACGATATTCCGTCTATTGTTTCGGTGCTTTCTGAAGATTTAACTCTGGAAGTCGGGGATATTATTATGACTGGAACTCCATCAGGTGTCGGATATGCAAGAGATGTTCCATCCTTTCTTGAGCCTGGAGATGTGGTTGAAGTAGAGGTCGAAAATTTAGGAAAATTAAGAACTGAAATTGTGAATAACTAATTTTATTTAGAAAAAATAAAGGAGGACTTCCGTTGAGTGAAGAATCATTTTATGAGCCGGCAATTAAAAGAGGTGATATCCAATATGGAGATGGTTATACTGAACGTCTTTTTGAAAGGATGAATAAGTTAGACCCTGATTTTTCAATGATGTTTCAGAAAATGATTCATGGAGGATTATACGATAGAGATGTTATTCCGCATAAGGTTAGAGAGTTATGTGCTATTTCCGCACTTTTGGTGACAGGCAGATTTGACCAGATGAAAGGTCATTTAACAGCTGCTCATAATTATGGTGCTGAAGATAAAGAAATACTCGAGGTGATTTTTCAAATGTTTACTTATACTGGAGCCCCTGCAGTATTGGAAGCTCTTAAAATATATGAGCAATGGGTAGAGGGTGGTCATTCTATGTCTGGTTTTGGTACTACTGAAGATTGATTGTTATGCAGAATCGTGAGAGAGGATTGAGAGAAAAAATTGCTTTGATTACTGGGGCTTCTGGTTCTATCGGTCGTGGTATAGCAAAATGTTTCGCCGAAGAAGGAACTAAGCTTGCATTAGCGGATTTGCGTAGTGAAGAACTGAGTAGTTTGAAAGAAGATTTGAAGTGTTATTCTTTAGAAATAGAATGTTTCTCAATTGATGTTAAATTAGAAGACTCTTGCAAAAAACTGACTCAAGATGTTTTTGAAAAATTTGGGAGAATTGATATTCTTGTGAATAATGCTGGAGTTCTTGGTTCTTCAGATCTCTCTTTAGGAATGCCATTAGGAGATATAACAGGTTCTGATTGGAATGAAACATATCAAGTAAATACCCGAGGAGTATTTTTTCTTTGTAAATCTGTAATTGAATATATGAAATTATCGAATTCAGGACGTATTATTAACATTGCTTCTAGAGCAGCATTTGATGGAAGGGAGTTTATTCCTCACTATGCTGCTAGTAAAGCTGCAGTTGTTAGTTTTTCTCAATCTTTAGCTAAAGAGCTGGCCTCAAAGAGAATTACGGTAAATTCAGTATGCCCAGGTTTGATTTGGAGTGATATGTGGAAGAAGCTTTCGCCTTTGTATAAGAAAAAAATGCCAGAATTAGAGAAAATGGATTCGAGAGAAATTTTTGATTTTTTTGTAAAACAAACTCCTTTAAACTTGGAACAGACACCTGAAGATATAGGTCGTACCGTTACGTTTCTAGCAAGTGAAGACGCTAGAACTATAACCGGTCAATCTATACTTGTTGATTCTGGTTCTGTTATGCGTTAATGTCTTGTTCCAATTTTTTGTTTTTTATTTGTGTTAGGAATTGTTTTGAAAAGAAAGAAATATAGCCTGTTTTTGGTTCCACACGATGAAATCAGTACGCCTAAACTACTAGATCTGTCTGAAAAGCTCTCGAATTTCAGAAGGTTTAATTTGAGTTTTTTTGGAGTCTTTTTTTTAGGGTTTGTTTTTTTGTTTACTTGTTTACTTTCATCTTATTTGTTATTTGATCGAGTAAAATTAAAAAATGAATTGAGTAGAGTCCCTTCTTTGGAAAATCGTGTAAGTTCTCAGGCTAAGGTCATTGAACATTTCGAAAAAAAATTTTCAAAAGTAAATAAGAACTTAAATCAGATTTCTTTGCTTGAACGAAAGCTAAGAATGATGGCTTCTATGAGACATTCACAACAAAATCTAGAATTGCCAATAGGTGGTATTACTCAGGATAATTTCACAAAAAAGACACGGACTTTAACTGATAGAGAAAAAAAGTTATTTCGAAGAGTTACTAGGCAATCTATAGATATTGAAAGAAAGAGTGTCCTGAAAAATAAGTCATTATCTCAAATTTTAAGAGTTTTTGAAAAGAATCGTTTTCGTTTAGCACATACGCCTTCGATTGTTCCTGCTAGAGGATGGATAACTTCGGGTTACGGATATAGAATTTCTCCTTTCACATCTAGGAGGGAATTTCATAAAGGGATAGATATTTATGCAAGACTTGGGGCTCCGATCTTTGCTCCTGCAGATGGTATAGTTATTGCGTCTTCAAGAGATGCGAGTTACGGAAATTTTGTCAAAATAAGACATTTGCCTGGAATTATTACAAAATATGCTCATAATCAAGTAAATTTAGTTCGTAAAGGGCAGCGCGTGAGAAGAGGAGAATTAATTGCGAAGATTGGAAATACGGGAAGGTCTACAGGCCCGCATCTTCATTATGAAGTAATAATTAAGCGAAAAGCCGTAAACCCAATGATCTATATCATTAATCAGTACGCCCAGAAGTAACATTCGCTTCGACTCTATGTTAAAATTTTATTTTGTGTAGTATTTTTTATTTTTTTGGTTCGATTCTTATGTAACCGAGGAATTTATAAACATGCCAATAACTTTTCTAGAAAAAAGTCTGTCTGCAATTAAAACTATTGTGGGTACAGCCAATGATAGAGAAATTAAGAAATTGCAACCCATGGTTGATTCTATCAATGCACTAGAAAATAAGATGATGGAATTCAGCGATGCTGAACTTTGCTCTCAAACCCAAATTTTAAAAGATAGAGTTAAAGATGGAGAAAGTTTAGAGGAGATTCTTATTGAATCATTTGCTCTAGTAAGAGAAGCAGGAAAAAGAGTTCTGCAAATGAGACATTTTGATGTGCAACTTGTTGGCGGTGTAGTATTACATACAGGAAAAATTTCTGAAATGAAAACAGGAGAGGGCAAGACTCTTGTTGCTACTCTACCTGCATTCTTGAATTCACTAGCAGGAAATGGTGTCCATATAGTGACAGTAAATGACTATTTAGCTAAACGTGATTCAGAATGGATGGGGCAAGTTTTTAGATTTCTTGGTCTAACTGTAGGTTGTATTCAACATTCTATGGATGATGAAGAAAGAAGAGAAGCATATTTATGCGACATTACTTATGGGACTAATAACGAATTTGGATTTGATTATCTCAGGGACAATATGAAATTTGAAAAAGGGAGTAGAGTCCAGAGAGATTTGTCTTTTGCGATTGTAGATGAAGTTGATAGTATTTTAATTGATGAAGCAAGGACGCCATTGATTATCAGTGGTCCAGCGGAAGAAGCAACTAAGTTATATCTCTCGGTTAATCGAATTATCAAAAGACTACTTCAGGAAGAAGATCAAGACACTAAACCAGAAGTGAATGAAGACGATTATGTAGAAGGTGGCAAGGACGCGATTAGTAAAAAACAATATAAGTACTTAATTGTTGATGAGAAATCTAGAACAGTTAATTTGAAAGAAAAGGGTGGAGTAGAAGCAGAGAAAATTCTAATTTCCGCAGGGATTTTAGATGAAGGGAAGAGTTTGTATGACATGGAAAGTATCTCTGTATTGCACCATGTGGAACAGTCGCTCAAAGCGCACATAATATTCACAAAAGATATAGATTATGTAGTCAAAGATGGTCAAGTGATTATTGTTGACGAATTTACTGGACGACTAACACCTGGTAGAAGATTTGGGGATGGTCTTCATCAAGCATTAGAGGCAAAAGAAAAAGTTGAAGTGCAAGAAGAAAATATAACCTTAGCTACTATTACTTTTCAAAACTATTTTCGTCTCTATAAAAAATTGTCTGGAATGACAGGGACTGCGGATACTGAAGCCAAAGAATTTAAAGAAATTTATAATTTAGATGTTGTTGTAATACCAACAAACAAAATTTTGATTCGTTTAGAATATCCTGATGTAATTTATAAGACTGATTCTGAAAAAATGAACGCTGTGGTAGAAGAACTTTCAGAATGTTACAAGTCAGGAAGACCCGTACTAGTTGGAACAATTAATATTGATAAAAGTGAGCAACTCTCAAAAATTCTTAAGAAGAGGGGTGTGCCTCATCATATTTTAAATGCAAAACACCATGCTCATGAAGCTGAAATTATTGCGCAGGCAGGCAGGAAATCTGCAATTACTATTTCAACAAATATGGCAGGTAGGGGTACTGATATACTCTTAGGAGGTAATCCTGAATTTCTGTTAAATAATTCTAAACATAAAGATGAACAAGAGAACGATATATTATTACAAAAATATACTGAGCAATGCGAGGCAGAACGTGAAGAGGTAATTGCTTTAGGAGGACTTCATGTGCTTGCTACCGAGAGGCATGAAAGTAGAAGAATCGATAATCAATTGAGAGGACGCTCAGGTAGGCAAGGGGATCCTGGAAGTTCTAGGTTTTATCTCTCTCTTGAAGATGACTTGCTTAGGATTTTTGGTTCTGATCGTATCAAAGGATTAATGGAAAAGCTGGGAATGGAGGAAGGTGTTCCAATTGAAGCGAAAATGGTGACTCGTTCAATAGAAGGTGCTCAAAAGCGTGTTGAGTCACATCATTTTGAAATGAGAAAAAATATTCTGGAATATGATGATGTAATGAATATGCAAAGAGACGTTATTTATTCATTAAGACGTAACATGCTTGACGGAGAAGATGTGACACAGCAAATAAAAGAGATGGTTAAGAATATAGTTGATGGGATTTTGGATTCTCATTTTCCTGATTCAGTGCATTTTGAAGAATGGGAATTAGATTCTTTTAAATCAAGTATGGAGTCACAATTTAGTATTTCCTCTAAGGTTAACGATTATCAGATAGTATTTGAAAATACTGATTATGTCTTAAATTTAGAGGATGAAACTGTAGAAGAGATTAAGGAAAAAGTTCATTCCATGGTGATAGATATACTAGAAAAGAAATATTCTCATTTAGGAGAAGAATTATTTCAAGAATGGCAGATGATGGTTTATTTGCAGATTCTAGATTCTCATTGGAAAGAACATTTGACTAATATAGATCATCTGAAAGAAGGGATTGGTTTGAGAGGCTATGCTCAGGTAAACCCTCTTAATGAATATAAAAAAGAGGCTTATCAGATGTTTGAAGAACTTACAGAAAAAATTGAATCTGATACGGTCATGTATTTATATCGATTAGATGTTTCTGATGACGGTGAAATTCTAACGAAACAAGATGAAAATCAGGATCTTGTGTATACCCATAAAGAAGTTTCAGGATTTGACGATGTTTCCGAAGAATCTTCAGTTCAAACTATGACACCTGTTAAAAGAAGCGATCCAAAAGTAGGAAGAAATTCTCCTTGTCCTTGCGGTAGCGGAAAAAAATATAAATTTTGTTGTGGAAAATAATATCGAGAATCTTTTTTAGAATTAATTCTATTTTGGAGTTTCTTTATGCAATTTGGTCTAATGTTGCGTTCGCAATATCCAAAAGAAGCTAATTTGCAAGTTTGTTTTTCTAATATATTAGAGCAAGTAGTAAAAGCAGAAGAATTGGGTTTTTCTTCAATTACAAAAGGTTCGCACTATAGTACTTATCCTTTAAATTCATTTCAGCAGATTCCTTTCTTAGCTAGAATTTCTGCTGAAGCGCCAAGTTTGAGATTTAATGCAGGTATTGTTTTATTGCCACTCCATAAGCCTTTAGATATTGCGGAGCAGATTGCTACTCTAGATATAATGACAAATGGCAAGATAATTTTTGGTGCTGGATTAGGTTATAGAGATGTAGAATTTAAAGCTTTTGGAACTTTACAAAAAGATCGGGTTAAGAGGTTAGAGGAAAATCTTATTGCAATTAAAAGATTATGGACAGAGGAGAAAGTTTCAATGACAGCAAGTCATTTCATTCTTGATAATGCTTCCTGCTCTCCTATGCCTATTCAAAAGCCACATCCACCGATTTGGATTGGTGCTAATAGTGATGAAGGAATTAGAAGAGCTGCAAGATTTGGAGATACCTATTATATTAACCCGCATAATCGTATCGATACGACGAAAAGACAACTCGAATTATACAGAGAAGAATTACATAAATTAGACAAACCTTTTCCTGAAGAATTACCAATGAGAAGAGAAGTTTTTGTTGCAGAAACTTTTGATAAGGCAATTTCTTTATGTCGTCCATATCTGGAAACAAAGTATAATTCTTATCATAATTGGGGCCAGGACAAGGCTATGCCTAAAGGGGATGATGATCTTTCACTTGATTTTGCTGAATTATTAGAAGACAGGTTTATTATTGGTGGTCCAAATGAAGTTGCAGAAAAGATTCTTGAGCTATCTTCTGTAGGTGTGAATCACCTGATTATGAGCATAGAATGGCCCGGAATGCCTCAGTCACTTGTCCTTGATACAATGGTGTTACTCGCAAAAGAGGTTTTTCCATTGGTTTCAAAAAATATCTGATAATTTATTCTTTCTGAAAGGAAATTTTGAATGGTTTTTGCTACAGAGAAAATAGTTGGTTTTGCCAAAAAAATATCATTCGATGATATTCCGGAAGAAGTTGTAGAAAAAACTAAGTACTTGTTATTGGATTCTTTAGGGATTGGTATCGCTTCAACGACACTTCCAATAAGCAATAAAATAAAAGAAATGGTTTTTAAAATCTTAGGAGTTCAATCACGTGATTTAGTAAATCGATTTGAAAATGGTTGCACTGTTATTGGAAGTAAAGACCTCCTGCCTGTCACACATGCTTCATTAATAAATGGTTCTCTTATACATTCTTTAGATTTTGACGACACTCATACCAAGTCTGTTATTCATAATTGTGCGCCTTTGGTTCCTACCGCTTTATGTGGGGGAGAATTGTTTGGTGTAGATGCAAAAGATTTCTTGAAATCTTTAATTCTGGGATTTGAATTTCAGATTCGTTTAGGTCTCGTTGCGCCAGGTTCTTTTCATGCTCGTGGTTTTCACATGACAAGTATAGCTGGGACTTTTGGTTCTGCTTTGGTTTTTGGTTTATTAGGAAATTATAAAGATGAAGTTATTGTATCTTCACTAGGTATATGCGGAAGTATGACTTCGGGTCTTTTTGAGTATTTAGAAGATGGTAGTCCTGTGAAAGTAATTCATCCGGGCTGGGCTTCGCAAAGTGGTATTGTCGCCTCTATGCTAGCAAATGAGGGTTTTGCTGGACCAAGTTCGATTTTGGAAGGTCGTTTTGGGTTGTATAATAGCCATATTCATGGAGATGATTTTGATGTTGAATTGTTGACTGCTGGCTTAGGGGTGAAGTGGGAGACTCTGGATATAGCTTATAAACCCTATCCTTGTGGTCATGTTATACATGCATTCTTAGATGCTGCTCATAGAATTTGCGCAAACAATGAATACTCTCCGGACAATATCAAAAATATTAAGTGTTTTGCTGCAAAAGGAACGATAGATTTAGTTCTAGATCCTTTAGATGCAAAGAAGTCGCCCAGATCTTCATATGATGCGAAATTTTCGTTGCCATATTGTATAGCCAGTATTTTGGTACGTGGGACTTGTAATGTTGAAGATTTTAGCGAAGAAGCTATCAAAGATTTAAATGTGTTGAAATTAGCTTCTTTGGTAAGTTATGAAGAAGACTCTTCTCAAGATTTTCCAAGATATTTTCCTGGTTCTGTAGAAATAACTTTTGATGATGGAAATAAAATAATTGAACATGAGAAATTTCAAAGGGGATGTTTGAAAAATCCTATGACTAAAGAAGATATTGAGAAGAAGTTTTTGGATAATTCTACTATGGTTTTCAATAGGGACACTTCTGAGAGATTGCTTGATAGCATAATGGGACTGGATAAGTCTGAAAATTTAAATGCTTTGTTAGAATTGGTTAAATTTTAGGCAAAGTAAAATTATATACTAATTACTAATTTCTGTTTGCCCCATCTTCAATTACAGTTACAAAGTCTGGAACAATTCTAAATCTTATAATTTCTCCAATACTTACTCTTGCATTTGGATGAGTATGTATTTTCAACTCTTGTCCTTTGCCTATTTCGTTTAATAAAGTTACCTCTATCAAAAGATGTGTTCCTGCATATTGTATTTTCTCCGTTCTTGCTTCGAATTCACCTTGTTCATCTAGTGCAAAACTTTCTGGTCTTATTGATATAAATGCATCTGTTCCGAAGTCTAGATTTCTCATCGATAGGCAGGGAATAGATCCAATGTTTGTCATCACTTCATCATATCCAGGTTCTAAGATTATTCCTGATAAAATATTGGTCTCGCCTATGAAGCGAGCTATGAAATCGTTTGCAGGGAATTGATATATTTCTCGAGGTGACCCTGATTGTTCAATTCTTCCATCTCTCATGATATGGACTTGATCAGCAGTTTGAAGCGCTTCCTGTGGGTCATGAGTGACGATAATAGTTGTTACATCTAAGGATTTTAGTATAGAAATTGTTTCATCTCTTATTTCACTTCGAAGGCTTATATCCAAACCTGAGAATGGTTCATCTAAAAGTATAATTTTTGGTTTTCTTGCAAGGGCTCTTATTAAAGCGATTCTTTGTTGCTGTCCACCCGATAAGGTATGAGGGAATCGTTCCTTGAATTCATTGATTTTTGCCATAGACATTAATGAGTGAATATCAGATTTTTGTTTTTCTGTTGGATTCTGAACTCCGAAAAATATATTTTCTTCTACAGTAAGATGAGGGAAAAGAGCATAATCTTGAAACATTATTCCAGTTTCTCTTTTTTCAGGAGCAACGTGTAATCTGGTTCTTTTGTCTGAAATGATTTCCCTGTCTATTTTTATAGTTCCCATATCTATTTCTTCTAGACCGGCAATTAATTGCAAGAGTGTAGTCTTTCCACAACCTGATGGTCCTAGAAGGCAAGTAATTTCTCCTTGTGATATTTCCAGAGAAATTGAATTGATTACTTTTTTAGTTTTGTAAGAAAAATCAATATTTTTAATGGAGAGATATGACATTAAGTATTTTCTCCAATTTGATTGTTTTCAGAACTTATAATGTTGCTTAAAATAATCACCGGAATTACACCTGTAAGAACAATTGCTAAAGCTGTCAATGCACTTTCTTCAAATAATTCATCTGATGCAAATTGATATACGTTTGTTGAAAGTGTCTCAAAATTAAATGGTCGTAGAATTAATGTCATTGGTAACTCTTTCATACAATCTACAAATACGAGTATTGCCGATGCAAGTACTCCTTTTTGTATAATAGGAATGTGTACTTTGAAAAGAGTCTTTCTTGAATTCATTCCTAATGTACGTGAAGCTGCGTCCATATTAGGAGTGACTTTTGATAAACTTGATTCTATAGAGCCAAATGAGAGAGCAAGAAAGCGCACAGAATATGCGTATATAATAATTACGAGGGATCCGCTTAGGGAAATCTCTCCAGTTATCTCAAATATAGAATTTAAAAATGCGTCTATCTTCCCAAAAAATATGATTACACCCACGGCTAATACAGATCCTGGGATTGCATATCCTATTGAAGAAAATCTGATAAATCCTCTTATTAATCTATTTTTTCTTATTCGTTGTCCATATCCAAGAAATATCCCAATAATAGTAGCTGTGACTGCAGATAAGGATGAGAGAATAAAGCTATTGGACATAGTTTTTAAGAATTCAAAATTATGTCCAAAATCATAAAATATAAGGCTGTCTCTAATTAGAATGAGCGATGGAAGAATGAACCCAAATAGTATGGGTATGAGACATACAAAAAATGATATTGAATTTTTGTAGCCTTGCAATTGATATCTTCGAATTGGTTTTTTAGTTTTTGTATTGTTTGAAAAATTTTGTTTTCTTCTTCCCCATTTTTCAGTGAAGAGAAGAAATAATACAAATATTAGGAGCGCTACGGATAATTGGCTTGCTCCTGAAATACTGTCCATATTCATCCATACGTCATAAATACCTGCAGTAAATGTTTAAAGTGCAAAAAAATCAACTATTCCAAAAACGTTTAAAACTTCAATTAAAACAAGAGACACTCCAATAGCTAGTGATGGTCTTGCTAAAGGCATTGATATTCTGAAAAAGGTATCCCAGGGTCCTCTGCCAAGAGTTCTACTTACTTCTATGACAGAAGACGATTGTTCAGCAAAAGAAACTCTTGAAAGAAGGTATACGTAGGGATAAAGTACAAATGTCATCATGAAAATAGCCCCTCCAAGAGAGCGAATTTCCGGAAACCAGTAATCAGT
>CAYWAX010000004.1:17797-29956 GCA_964456425.1 uncultured Nitrospinaceae bacterium
AATAGTGCCCATTCAAAATATTTTCTTCCCGAGAATTCGCAACAAGTGACTAGCCAAGCAGAAGAAACTCCAATTAGAAGAGTTCCAATTCCTACTCCTATCATTAAAAAACAAGTTGTATAAGTATAACGGAACAGAACGGTTTCGATAAGATGTTTCCATATATCGTCACTAGGGAAACTAGCTAGCCATAAAATTGCAATGATAGGACCGGCAATCATAAGTGTAATTAGCAGAATAGGAAAATCAAATTTTTTCGTTTGCATTTCCTGTGTCTCGTTTTGGTGTCCCTACGAAGCGCACAGAGGACTGGCAAGAAAATAAAATGCGCCACGCAAGGACTATCTAAAGCAAAAAAAATCGGCAGCTATAAAAATTTGAAGTAATAGCTGCCGATTTGTAAAACAGAATCTACTTGTTGAAATTGACTTTATCTACCAATTTCGATGCAGCACTACGTAGTCCGGCAATCTTTGAAAGTTTCACGTTGTCGGAAGAAAAACTACCCCAAGATTTAACAAGAGGATGAATTTCAATGCCACTTTTTACTGGATATTCAAAGTTCTGATGTGCATACATTTTTTGTGCAAAATTGCCGCTCAAGAATTCAATTAGTTTAATAGCATTACTTTTGTTTTTTGCACTTTTCGTTACTGCAGCGCCACTAATATTTACATGAGTTCCTCTATTGCCTTGATTTGGAAATACTAGATAAACAGATTTGGCCCATTTTTTCTGTACAGGCTTTTTCTTGTTAGTTTGCATCTTGCCCATGTAATAAGTATTTCCAATTGCTAGATCACAGACACCGGAATAAATTCCTTTGACCTGTGCTCTGTCATTTCCTTGAGGTTTTCTGGCTAGATTCGCGTGAAGTCCTCTTAACCATTTCTCAGCTGCAGCGCTACCATGAGCATTGATGATGGAAGCAAATAAAGAAAGATTGTATGCATGTTTTCCTGATCGAATGCAAATTTTGCCTTTCCATTTTGGGTCTGCAAGATCCTCGTAATTTTTAAGGGCACCTTTTTTTACTCTGTCTTTGCTTGCATAAACAATACGAGCTCTAGTAGTTAATCCATACCAATATCCTTTTGGGTGACGATATTCTGAAGGAATATTTCTATTTAGTATTGAGGATTGAATTGGTTGTAGAAGGCCAGCTTTTTGAAGTTTGCTAAGCCTACTGATATCCACAGTCAATACCGCATCAGCAGATCCAGGTTTAGCTTTTATTTTTTGAAGCATTCCTTTTTTTGCATAAACAACGTTTGTTACTATGCCAGTTTGTTTATTGAATTCGTTCAGAAGCGGCATAATAAGAAATGGCTGACGATAAGAATACAAATTGACTTCTTTGTCTGCCATCGCTTTACTTACTGTGAATGAGGATGCTGCAATAAAAACTGACATTAAAATTAATCCAATTTTCTTTGTGAAACTGATCATCTTTGTTTCCTTATTAAAGAGGTTAAAGAAAGCTTCCTCTCAAATTTGGCTGTTCATAATTAGCTGAATTGAGAATCTTGCAGTTGTAGTATTTGTAAGAATTATTTTTTTAGAATAAGTTTGCCGTTTTTAGTTTTCTCCAAAACATAATTTTCATTCAAATGTTTTATTTTTACTGAGTCAGCATTTGTACTAGCAAATAACTCCGATGATTCTATTTGAATGTCGTTATTGAATTGAAATCCTATGCCTAATGATACGGCATTTACTTTGTTATCGTTGTTCATATTAATCTGTACTCCTCGTTTGTACTGACATCACAATGAAAACTGCATGAAGGGCAATTATCATCACTTTCGCAATCTCTTTGATATTTTTTGAATATTTCTAGCAATTCAGTGTTTTCTTTTGATTCAAAAAAACGCAAAAGATCCAAGAAACGATTCAGCGAAGTAGGGCTAATGTAGTGTTCCATAAGACAAGCATCCAAGAATGCTTTTTCTTCATTGATTCCCAATATTTCGGTTAGAAAATTTACTAGTATAGAAAATTTCCCAGAAACATTGATTGCTTGCTCCTCACCTTTTTTTGTTAAAAGGATACTTTCATAAACTTTATGATCTACAAGTTTATTTGCTATAAGTTTTTTTAATGCATTTGAAACAGCAGGTTTGGCAACTTTTAGTTTTTCAGCAACGTCAGTAACCCTTGCGTAACCTTTTTCTTTTTGTAGTTCATGAATTGTTCGAAGATAATGTTCCAAGCTAGGCGTGAGTATTTTTTTCTCTGTCATCAGCCTTTTTGTCATTAATCTTTTTGTCATAAGAATCTTCTTATATGTTAATGGAAATTAAAAAAGTTAACTATAGATTAACAATGTTAAGCTGTCAACACTTTTTTTAATTTACAAAACAGTGGATGGATCCGTGGGTACCTGGCCAAATGCCAAGCTTGCCCATTTTTATGTTTGTTTTTTTGAAAAGCTTAGGTAAAGAAAGTTCTTCACATTTCTTAAGAGAATAGGGGAGAAAATGCTTTTTTGCTTTTATTAATCCACCAGTTAAAATAATTGTTTCTGGATTTATTAGATTTATAATATTACTCATCGCAATGCCTAAGTATATTCCGGAATCTTCCCAGATTTGCTTGCTTTTTTTGTCCCTAGAATTAGAAAGTGTGGAAATCTCTAAAGGTGTATGTTGTTTTAATTTTCCAATTTTACTGTTTGGATAAATTTTTGCAATTTTTTTTGCTTTTTTTTCAATTGCCCATCCTGAGAAATAAGATTCTAGACAACCTTTGCTTCCGCAATGACATAAATTTCCATTAACTTTTATGCAAATATGACCTATTTCAGAGGCAGTTCCAGAATTTCCCTCCCATAAGGATCCATTATTTACAAATGCACCACCTATACCTGTTCCAAGTGTAAGAAGAAAAATACTACTGTATTTTTTTTTAAATCCTATATTATATTCGCCCATCGCAGCTGCATTGGCATCGTTCATGATATTGATAGGTACTTTTTTGAATTGTTTTTTGAAAAATTGTATAAATTTAGAAAATGTAAAATCTGGAAGATTGGGTGAACTCATGTGATTCTTGTTTTTGTCTATCAGCCCAGCTAGAGATATTCCTATTCCTGAAATATCTTTATTTGGAAAATATTCTACTTTTGAGTCATATATAAAATTTTCTATTTTAGTTTCTAATTTGGGAATGCTCGTTTTAAATATTTTTTTGGTTAGAATTTTTCCAGATCGATCAAAAATAGCTGATTTTGAATTTGTTCCTCCTATATCCATTCCTATTAACATAGAGGTCTCATTTTTTCTTTTTGAAATTTTATCTTATTCGCTATTTTCTGATGACAAAGTTTTGAAAGTAATCTTTTTTATGAAACTTTCAGCAGTATCATTTGTATCATCAGAATCAATCATAATGGAAATACCTCCTATTTTAGGAGGAGTTGACGAGAAAATCTTTTTGTAATCCTCTAGGACATTGCGTCTTTCTGTGATCCATTTGTTTAGATCTTTTTTCCCGCTTCTTACGACAATATAATGAACCATAAGCTGTTTTCGGCTTCTTAGAATTTTTCCCTTAGCAACGTTGGAATCCCAAATATATGCAATCAACCTACTGTTAAGCATGCTAGGGAATCTTGGGAAAACGACATAAATTCCAATAGCTTGATCGTCCTTGGAGTAAATTTTTGCAGAACCTTTTTCAGGAATTTTTGTAGTTTTCCATGTCCATTCTAGTATGGGAGTTTTTTTTGCATTTAGTTTGATCTCTTTGTATATAGAAATAGCGGATGCTTTACTTCTTAATCGATAAACTTTTTCGTCTTTTTCTGCAATTAACCTTAAGTCAGGTTGTCCTCTCCATATTTTAAGGATCCATCCAATAGGGATATTGGATTCTTTTTTAATCTTGATATTATTGAAATCAGCTATCGTAATATTTTTAGCAAAGGAAATATTAGTATTGATGGCAAAAAAGAAGAAAGACACAAAAAATAAAATTTTTAGTATGAGTTGGTTAAGCAATTTAATTCCTTATTATTACTACTGACTGTAAATCATCTGATAAGTAAAATTATAATATCCATAACGTTTGTTCCAGTTGGCCCAGTTTTAAATAATGACTTCCTGGATTCTAGAAAGACATTGCTGTTATTGTTACGCAAGGCTTCATCAGAGTCAATAATGAGTCTTTTTGAATTTATGGTTCTTCCGTTGACAATTGCCCCTGAAGCATTTGTTGGTCCGTCTTTGCCATCGGTGCCAGAGGCAAGTAAGACAATCTTCGATATACCACAGATTTCTTTAGAAAATGCTAAGGCTAGTTCTTGACATCTTCCTCCTTTTCCATTTCCTGTAACCTTTACAGTAGTTTCTCCGCCACAGATAATACAGCAAGGAATTGCTTTTTTACTTTTTTCTTTTTTTGCGATTATTGATAAATGCCTTCCAACTTCCTTTGCTTCTCCTTGTATTTTTTTTCTGAAAAGTTTTGTTTTGTATCCTAACGATTTTGCTTTTTTTAAAGACGCTGTGAGTGCAGTATCGAGATCGGACATTAAAAAGAAATTTGATTTATTCTCAGGAATAGATTTTCGAGAGGGAGTTTCCTTAATGATTCCATCTATTCCCATTTCTATATGATTTCTTATGTTTTTTGAGGAAATTTTCCATAGTTTTTTTTCTAATAGAATCTTGTATGCATCCTTAAAAGTAGTATTGTCTCCATAAGTTGGACCAGATCCTATTACATCAAGTTTGTTATCAATTACATCTGAAATGTAAAGCGTGATTAATTTTGCAGGGAATATTTTAAGAGCTAATTGCCCACCTTTTATTTCGGAAAGATGTTTTCGAACACAGTTGAGTTCGTTAATTGTAGATCCAGCGTTTAATAATTTTTCTATTAGCCATGATTTTTCTTTTAGTTCTATACCTTTAGCAGGTTTTACTAAAAGGGATGAGGCTCCACCAGAGAGAAGGAAAATTACAAGGTCATTTTTTTTGCACTTTTCTGCAAGGCTGATAATTTGATTTGTATGATTAACCCCGTTTTCATCAGGCAGTGGATGTGATGCTTCAAGAATTTCTATTTTTTCACATTTTTTTTTATATTTATATGGAGTGATAACAATTCCACTAGAGATGACTTCTTTTATTTTGCTCTCTAGAGAAAAGGCCATTTGTGATGATGCTTTTCCTGCCCCAATCACAAAGACTTTACCTTTTGAAGATAAAACGAAATTAGTTTTTGAAATTCTAATTATTTTGTCTTGATTTTTTTTTATTAGTTTTACATTTTCCGATAGACTTTTAGCAGGTTTGCATTCATTTAGCCCAGAATAAAAAATTGAAATAGCATCGTTCTTTATAGAGTTTTTGTGAATTGACATTAGTACTTTCCTTTATTAGGTTCTTCTTTCATATTACTCTTTTATTATTCTGAATTATAGTTTCCTTTTTGAATTCTATGTTTAAGGTATTTATTGAATGGCACAAAAGAAAAGTAGTATTGGGATAATTGCAAATCCGCATTCTGGGAAAGATGTGCGGAGAATTGTTTCTTTAGCTAGTTCTTTTAGTAATCATGAAAAGCTTCTTATACTAAAGAGAGTAGTTTCGGGATTATTTTCAAGTAAAGTGGATGACATTTTTTTCTTGAAAGATGCGGGTTCATTAGGTTCTTCTGTTGTCGAAGAAATGGATGGATTTTACGAGAATCAAGGAAACAGCAAACTCCATCTTTTAGATATTAACGCAAATGGAACTACTGAAGATTCCATCAAAGCTGCGATTGCAATGAAGAAAAGACAGATAGATGCAATTATCGTGTTAGGAGGAGATGGTACTAGTAGAGCAGTTTCTAAAGGATGCGGTAATATTCCACTAATTCCTCTTTCTACTGGAACAAATAACGTATTTCCTCAAAATATAGAAGGAACTATTGCGGGTCTTGCTGGAGGGTTTTATGCAAATAATTTAGATTTTTATTCCACTCAAGTGAGTAAAACAAAATGTTTTTCTTTGAATTTCGAATCAGGAGTAAAAGAGAAAGCTCTTGTGGATATTGCTCTTGTTCGACAGTCATTTGCTGGGGCAAAAGCTGTCTGGGATATTTCGAAATTAGAGTTCTTGGCCTTGACTTGTTGTATCCCTGGCAGTCTCGGTCTTTCTTCAATAGGTTGCAGTTTTGTATCTATTTCAGCTAAAGATAAAGAAGGATTGTTTCTTAGGCTATCGAAGAGAAAAACAAAAAATGCTAAGGTCGTTATGTCTCCAATTGCTCCCGGCATGGTTGTTCCTGTAAATGTTTCAAGTTATAAGAAAATTAAGATGCAAACTCCTTTTGAATATAAAGCATCTTCTCCCTCTGTGGTTGCTTTTGATGGAGAAAGAGAAGTAGTAGTAGGAAAAGGAGAATCGTTTAAGGTTAGCTTAGAAGATAATGGTCCAAGAGTTTTAGAGGTTTATGAGATTATGAGAATTGCAGCAGAAAGCGGAGATTTTGAATTGGATTAAGTTTCATCTTGCAATTCCTTGCATTTTTCTCTATTTTAAAATGCTGTTTGCGCCAATCGAGGATATCAGATGTTTTTTTGGTATTTAATGCTTTTTAAGGAAAAATATTTTGATTAACGTTGATAATCTTTCAAAATTTTACGGAAGCGTAGAAGCTGTTCGTGGAATTTCTTTTGATGTGCAGGAAGGTGAGATAATTGGTTTTCTTGGACCTAACGGTGCTGGGAAATCAACTACTATGAAAATACTTACTGGTTATATGCCCGCATCCTCTGGTTCTGCTCATATTGCAGGTTATGATGTATCTCAAGATCCATTGAATGTTCAGAAAAATCTAGGTTATCTTCCAGAGAATAATCCTCTGTATCCAGAAATGACCGTGAAAGCTTATTTGGATTATTCTGCTTCCATTAAGGGACTGACGGGTTTAGAAAAAAATAGATCGATTGGTTCTGTTATTGAAAAGTGTGGTTTAGCAAATGTGGAATCTAGAGTAATAGGACATCTCTCGAAAGGGTATAGGCAGAGAGTTGGTCTAGCCCAAGCGTTAGTTAACGACCCTCCAGTTATGTTGCTTGATGAACCTACTTCTGGTCTGGATCCTGCTCAAATTGTAGAAATTAGAAATTTAATCAAAGATTTGAAGGGTAATAGGACCATAATGTTGAGTACGCATATTTTACCCGAAGTCAATATGGTATGCGATAGAGTTGTTATTATTCATCAAGGAAGACTGGCCGCATCTGGAGAATTAGATTCTCTCGCTGATAGTATGAACGAAAAAAACAGAACATTTTTATCCGTTTTAGGTCAGGAAGATAATTTTTCAAACGTCTTGAAAGAAATAGACGGAGTTGAGAATGTTCGTTTGAGAGGAATGAAAAATGGAGAAGTTCACTATGAAGTAGATTCCGCGAAGGATCTTCGTGCAAGTTTAGCTTCTGCTGTGTATGAGAAATCAGGGAAACTAACAGAAATTAGAAAAGAAAGTATCACTTTAGAAGAGATTTTTGTGAAAATAGTAAGTGGTGAAACCGGTAGTGTTGAGGAGAGTGGCGATGAATAGTGTGTGGGTGGTATGCAAAAGAGAACTATCAAGCTTCTTTTTTTCTCCAATTGCTTATGTAGTTTTGGGTGTGTGGAGTTTGTTTATGGGAGGCTTTTTCTCTAGTGCCTTTGCACAGTATGGGATGATATCAATGCAACTATCTCGAAATCCTCAATTGGCTGCGCAATACAACATAACTCCTACTTCATGGATTCTTTCTCAACAAGTTTTTGCGAGTGTTAGTGTTACTTTGTTGTTTATAACACCTCTGTTGACAATGAAATTGTTTAGTGAAGAAAAGAAGCAGGGGACTATGGAAATGCTTCTTACTTATCCCATTAAAGACACACAAATTTTACTTGGAAAGTTTTTTTCCGTAGTTTCTATATATTTCATAATGCTTTCCATATTGATGATATATCCAGTCCTTTTAAGCACTTTTGTAAGAGTAGAATGGTCTGTTATTGCGTCATCTTTCTTGGGTATTTTTCTCATGGGATGTTCTTTTCTTTCTGTAGGCTTGTTGGCAAGTTCTTGGACATCAAACCAGATTATTGCTGCAATGTCAGCATTCATGATTTTATTGCTAAGTTTTATTGTAGAATTTCTGTCTGCATCAGCTCCTGCTATGCTTTCTGCGGTATTGAGGCAAATGTCGATTGGGCTGCATTTAAAAAATTTTGTTGCAGGAATTATTGACACAAGAGATATTGTCTTTTTCTTGAGTCTGATTTTTGTTTGTTTATTTCTTTCACTACGTTCCCTAGAATCTCATAGGTGGAGGGGGTAAATCTTGGCAAGTCAGTCACTCTATATTTTCATAGCGTCAGCTTTTTTTCTCGTACTTACTATAACTGGTTGGGCTGGAAGAGATCTTTTTGAAGGCGTTTCTTACTGGGTTTATGTAACTGGATTACTAGGGGTAGTTCTTTTTATTGTTGCCTTATGGTCTTCTGGTTCTGAATTAAAAAAAGGCTTTAGTCAAAGATCTACTAAGTCGGGAATACAAGTAACTATAATGTGCTTCGTAGTAGTTGCGCTAATTTTTGTACTAAATCTCTTTTCTTTTAAACATTTTCATATTTGGGATATTACCCCAGGTCAGTTCCATAGCCTTTCTAGTAAAACAGTAAAGGTATTAAAAAAACTCGACAGAGAAAAAGTGAAAATCGAAATTATTGCTTTTATTAGGAAGTTAAGGCAACCATCTATCAAAGAGGCATTGGAGAGATATACACGGTTTACGCAGCAAGTAAGTTTTAAGTTTATCGACTTAGATGCAAGCCCGACAGTAGCGAAACTCTATGATGTTGAGCATTACGGTACTATTGTTGTTATTCATAGATTTTCTGATAAGAAATCTACAGTAAAAACAAAATCGTCGATTGGTAAAGGCAGAATGCCTTTGTCTAAAAATTTTAGGTCAGAGAAGATATATTCTCTATCTGAAAATGCTATTGTGAATGCTATTTTGAAAACAGTTCAGACTGAACAGAAGAAAGTATATTTTCTCACTGGTCATGGCGAAAGGCTATTTAGTGCAGGGAAAAGTCGAAGGAATCTATTTGCTCTTGCTAATTTTCTAAGAGGTGATAATTATAGAACGGAGTCTTTGTTGCTTGTTAGAAAGAAAGCAGTTCCTGACGATGCAAGGATTATAGTTATTGCGGATCCTAAGAAAGATATCACTTCAATAGAATCTTCTTTTTTGAAAAATTATATGAATGAGGGCGGTAGACTCTTAGTTTTCTTAGAGCCAAGTTTTGCTGTCGATCAAAATACTTTTGGGAATCTCTTTTCCCTTTTAAATAAATATGGTTTTAGTGCACCAAAATCATACATTATAGATCCACAAGCTGTTCGTTTTGCTATGGTCGGTGGAAACGCATTGACTCCATTTGTAGCTAGTTACGGGATTCATGAAATCACAAAGAGTTTGAAAGGTTTAGCAACCGTTTTCCCAACTTCAAGAATGATTAATTTTAAGGGCAATCCTAAGGCTGGATTAAAAGGGGAAGAATTAGTAAAAACGGGAAAAGGAAGTTTCTGGGTTCCAAAAGTTCAAGTTGGTGATAAAGAATTGTCCTATGATGAAAAAAATATAAATTCTGGTCCTGTTACTATTGGAGCTGCGGCGTCTTTTAAATCTAAAAATAATAAAAAAGAGTCAAGAATGATAGTGTACGGAGATGTAGATTTCGCTACAGATGGGTACATTCGTATGCAAGGAAATTCTAATTTAGTTTTAAATTCAGTTAACTGGTTAGGTGGTGAAAGAGATCTGATTTCTATAAGACCGAAAACAAGAACAGGGGACCCATTACTTATAGAAGGGAACGAAGGGTCTTATGTATGGATATTAACGTTTCTTGTTATACCAATTTTTATCATTTTGATAGGTACTGCCGTTTATGTAGGAAGAAGGCGGTTAAGATAAAAGAAGGTGTTTAAGGTGAATGGCAAGAAAAATTTACTACTGTTGCTTGTTCTGATAGTCCTATCTTCAGCTTATTATTTCTATGATGTGAAGTGGGCGAATGAAGCAAAAAAGAAAAAAGAAATAAGCCAGAGATTTATTGGTTCGAATCAAACTTCCAATCTAGAAAAACTATCTTATTCCGGAAAAATAAATAAATATGTTTTAAAGCGAGATGGTAATGGCTTCTCTATAGTCAAGCCTATTTCGGCGAGCGTTGATGAAGAAGTTTTAGAAAAAATGTTAAAAGTTGTGGAGAAGATTAAAGAAGAAAGACGAATCGGAAAAGTAACTTCTCTTAAAGAATTTGGTCTGGATAAAACTTCAGAAGAATTGTCGATGACTTTCAAAAAAACAAAAAAAATAGTTTTGAAATTAGGAAATAAAAATCCCACGGGAAAATTTAGATATGTTTTGCTTGGGAATGGAGAAGTTGTGACAGTGGACCTTGCAGTCTTAAAAAAATTCGACAAAAAATTATTTGATATTAGAGATAAATACGTGATCACAACAATGCCTGCTGATGCAAAAAAAGTCAGTGTTTTTTCAAGTGGCATGAAAAAAATATTTGATGCGACTAGAAATAATAAGAATAAAGATAAATGGAACCTGATATATCCACTTCAAGAAGAATCGGATGCAGTTGAGACAGAAGGTGTAGTCTCAACTTTGCGTTGGGATCAGGTAGCTCGTTTTGTTGATGAAAATCCTAAAGATTTGTCTAAATATGGTTTAGATAAGCCTAAATATATCTATCAAGTTTTTAAAGATACAAGTTCAAAAAAACCTGATGATGGGTTGATAGTAGGGGAGAGAGAAATTAATTTCGTTCCTTCCAGTACAAAAAACTCTAAGGGAAAAAAAAAGCAAGAAACTTTTTTCTATGGGAGGAGACTAAGTGGTGGTCCCGTATTCTTGATTAAAGAGCATACTTTCAAGAACTTACCTAAGGATACATTTAAGGTTAGAAAGAAAACTCTGATTGATTATGATGTAGATCATATTACTCGAATAGGTTTTTCTTGGAATGGCAATTCTTTTGACTCGGTTAGAAAATCTAAGAAAGAATGGGATGTGTCCGTTCGTTCTAATGCAGGTAGTACTCCAGTCAAGTTTAAGGGAAGGCATAAACATATAGATGATTTGTTATGGGATATTAAATGGTCTAATTCTGCAGGATATATAGATCAGCCCAATAAAAATATGTCGATCTATGGTTTGACAGGAAAAGATGTAAGGAAATTTGATCTATATATTAAAAAGAAAAAAGAAGATGAAGAAATTCATAAGACTTTTATTGTAAGTAAATTGTTCGATGGAAAGAAGGCTTACGGAAAATTTGTAGGGCAAAAAAGAATATTCGAATTGAAAAAAGCTGATTATGATAAATTAGTTAGGGGAACAAAACATTTCAGGGATAGAAGACTCGTTGTTTTTGATAGTATAGAGAAAATTCAGAAAGTAATCGTTGTTTTTCCAAATAAAAATAAAATGATATTACGCAGACCGCTTGCTAGTCTTTTCGGGGGGACTGATAAAAACTCTTGGGAGTTTATAAATTTAAAAGAGAAAAAAGTGAATATCGCAGAAGTAGATGGATTCTTGAATAGACTTAAAGATCTAGAGTATGAAGATTTAAGTATCGACAAGAGCGAATATGATTTCGATAATTTTCGAATGATAGTTTCTTTGTTTGGGAAAAATGAAAAGAAACTTGCGACAATTACTTTTGCTAAGAGTAATGATAAAAAACACTTGATAGCTAGAAGAGATTTTTCTAAAACAGAAGTTCTTCCTGTAAAGAGACGTTTTAACGAATCTAGATTCCCGAAAACAATAAAAGACTGGATTAGAGAATAGATATTTCCAGGATCTTTTCCTCTATTTTATTTGAAAAATATACTTAATATATTTAAAAACAGTGAGATAAATAGATAGCCTAAGAATTTAGGTTAGGCAAATTCTTGTCTTGAATTGTCCGGATCATTTGCTCTTGATGTAGATAATCGTGTATTCCTGAATAATATATACGTTCATAAATATTTAGTGCTCCATATTTAGGGCGTGGATTTGGAACCAGGGATGATAAATCTATTTCCCGAAAACAAATAAGAGATTCATGTATTGCCATCTTAGACGGA
>CAYWAX010000005.1:0-27379 GCA_964456425.1 uncultured Nitrospinaceae bacterium
GAAAGGTATATGACCTTGACGCCCATTTAGATCGTTTTATAATTTCTGCAAAGAATTCGAAACTTGTTTTGCCATTTCCAAAAGAAAAAATGAAAAAAATTATTTTAGATACAACAGCTATCTCAAATAGAAGAGATGGTTCAATTAGATATTGGATTTCATCCGGAACTGGTAACTTGGGGCTTATTCCACCAGAAGATGCTGAACCCGCATTTTTTGTAATGATTTTTGGTGGACTAGATTACCCAAACCGATACTATGACGAAGGAATGAAAGTTATTACTACTTCCTATCCTATAAAACCTTCACTTTATGCAGTTACTAAAAGCACAAACTATTTACCGAATACTTTGATGCAATTAGAAGCTAAAGAAAAGGGTTTTGATAATGGAATATTTATAGACTCAAATGGCAATGTTGGAGAAGGTTCTAATATGAATACAGCTTTTGTAAGTCAAGATGACAAGTTAAAACATCCTAAATTCGATAATATTCTCTCTGGGTGTACCGCAAAACGCATATTAGAGTTAGCAGAATCTTTGATAGGAAAAGGAATAATTAAGGATGTAAATATCTGCGATATTAGTGTCGAAGAAGCTAGAAAATCAAAAGAAATGATGTTTATAGGAAGTTCTATAGGAGTAGCTCCTATAGTTGAATGGGACAATCAAAAAATAGGTAATGGAAAGCCAGGACCGGTTGTATCAGAACTAAAAAAACTATTATCAGACGATATGATAAATTCAAAAAATAGACTAATTGAGGTTGAATATTCCTAGGTAAGGGCTGCGAACATTATACCCTCTGACAACGTAGGATGAGAATGAATCATCATACCAAGGTCACTTGTTTTCATTCCGCTTTTCATTGCTACAACTCCTTCATGTATTAAGTCTGACGCATGGGAACTAACAATATGTAATCCAAGAATAGAATTGTCTTCTTTAGAACTAACAATTTTAACAAAACCTTCAATAGTCCTATCTGCATGTGCTTTTCCTAGTGCTCTAATCTCAAAACGACCGATTTTGACTTTATTTCCCTTTGATTTCGCTTCTTCCTCTGACAATCCAACAGAACCTATTTCAGGGTAAGTAAAAATCCCACTTGGCACCAAAGAATAGTCCATCTTAGCTAAAGATCCTGAAATATTTTCCGAAACTATGAAACCCTCATAACTTGCAACATGTGCTAACATAATTTTCCCTGTAACATCACCCGCAGCATATATACCTTCAATGTTTGTCTTCATATTTTCATCACAAAAAATTGTACCGTCATTCTCAACTTTAACCCCTATTTTCTCCAAACCAATCCCTTCTGAATTCGCAGATCTACCAATTGCCACTAGAACTTTATCAACGGTAAGTTCTTGTTCATTTTGAAACTGAACTAAGACTTCATCAGCCTTTAAATCAATTTTGGTAACAAACTCATTGGTGAGAACTTTTATTTTTTGCTTCTTAAACTCGCGTTCTAAATATACTGAAATATCAGAATCTAGATTAGGTACGAGATTCTCTAAACCTTCCACTAAATGTACTTTCGAACCAATTTCATTGTAAAAACAAGCCAATTCACAACCTATATAACCACCACCTATCACTAAAAGACGATCTGGAATCTCTTTAAGATTTACAGCTTGATCACTTGTAATAATTTTATCTGCATCTATAGGGAATGAGGGTAAGGTTCTCGGTCTAGAACCAGTTGCAATAAGAATATTTCTAGTATTAATTTGAATATAGGTATCGTAAATAGTTTTTACTTTAACTAGACCAACTTCTTGAATTTCTCCTCTACCTTGGACAAATTCAACTCCATGAGTTTTAAAAAGATTAAAAATACCCTTCTCTAAGTTGCTTACTATTTTGTTTTTCTGAGAAACCATCAAATTTAGATCGGCAGAGAAATCTTGATTCAAAGATATACCATAATCTTTTGCTTTTTTTAAATTTCTATACAAACCAGCGGAAGAAATTAAACTTTTACTCGGAATACAACCTAAATGTAAACAAGTACCACCAAGAGATTTTTCGTCAATGACTATACATTTTTTCTTTTTCTTTGCTAATTCTATAGCGGCGTGGTATCCCGCAGGCCCTCCTCCAATGACTACTAGATCATATTTTTCCATAAAAACTCCAAGTTATTTATAAATAGTAAATAACAAACCAAATATAACTATAAATAAATAAAATAATCAAAAGACATAGTAGGATTTTACCTTAAAACACAATATCTGGGGATTTCTTGTGGAAAAAGTGCATTATATTGTGGATAAATAAAATTTTCTATTGACACCATAAAAAGGAATATTTTAATATACCTACTTGTCCATGAAGTTTTTTTTTAAAATATTCCTTTTAGAAAAGGTTTTTTGTGCTTAATTCTATAATTCAATTTAATTCCTGCCAAAGTAGCCCATCAGAAAAAAGATTCGGAGTATGCAATGAAGTTCAAACGTAAATTTACGCAAGAAGATAAGGATTTATATTCGGAAATTAATTTTATTCCGAGAACATCAAAAATTACAAATCCAGATGGCTCTATAGTCTTTGAAGCTAAAGATATAATGGTCCCAGAAAATTGGTCCCAAGTAGCCTTAGACATTCTGGCGCAGAAATACTTTCGCAAAGCGGGTGTGCCTGTTCACACAAAAAAAGTCAAAGAAAAAGGAATTCCTGAATGGCTTCTCGGTTCAATAGCAGATGAAAAAGCTATGGAAGATATCAAAGAAAACGAGAAATTCGTTTCGGAAAATGACTCAAGACAGGTTTTTCATCGCCTAGCAGGATGTTGGTCTTATTGGGGTTGGAAATATAACTATTTTGATACAGAAAAAGACGCTCGAATTTTTTACGAAGAGTTGTCATTTATACTTGCCTCACAGATGACGGCACCAAATTCTCCGCAGTGGTTCAATACTGGATTACATTGGGCATACGGAATCTCTGGGCCTGCACAAGGACATTCTTTCTGCTGTCCAGATTCTGGAGAATTGAAAAAATCTACAAATGCATATGAACATCCGCAACCCCACGCTTGTTTCATTCAATCTGTAAGTGATGATCTTGTAAATGAGGGTGGTATCATGGACTTGTGGACAAGAGAAGCAAGAATTTTCAAATACGGGTCTGGAACAGGTTCCAATTTTTCAAATATTCGTGGATCCGGAGAATCACTTTCTGGAGGAGGTCAAAGCTCTGGATTAATGAGTTTCCTAAAAATTGGAGACCGTTCGGCTGGAGCTATAAAATCAGGTGGAACAACTCGTAGAGCAGCAAAAATGGTCACATTAGACATAGATCATCCTGATATTAAAGAATTTATAAATTGGAAAGTTCAAGAAGAACAAAAAGTTGCTGCTCTTGTTTCCGGAAGTAAACACTGTAATCAACATATGAATGCAATTATGGATGCATGTAATAAGGAAAAACAACCTAATCTGAATGGAGACCTTTATGATCCAGAGAAAAATTCGGATCTAGCATATGCAATCTCCGAATCAATTAAAGCTTCTGTTCCTTCAAATTATATTCAGCGAGCTATACAGTTATCAAAACAAGGCTACGTAAGCATAGAATTTGATGAATTAGATACCAACTGGGAAGGTGATGGTTATAATACCGTTTCTGGTCAAAACTCTAATAACTCTGTTCGTGTTACTGACAAATTCATGAAAGCAGTAGAGAAAGATTCATCATGGGATCTATTAAATCGGACAAATAAAAAAATTTCTGAAACTCTTAGAGCAAGAGACTTATGGGAGGATATAGGTTTTGCAGCCTGGTGTTGTGCAGATCCAGGCATACAATTTGATACAACTATTAATGATTGGCATACCTGTTCTAATGATGGAAAGATTAATGGTTCTAATCCATGTTCTGAATATATGTTTTTAGACGATACCGCTTGCAACTTAGCATCTATGAACTTGATGAAATTTCTAGACGTTCAAACGGGAACTTTTAAAGTTGGCGATTACGAACATGTTGTTAGATTATGGACACTGGTACTTGAGATTTCAGTACTAATGGCTCAATTTCCTAGTTCTGAAATTGCAAAAAGATCATACGATTACAGAACACTCGGTCTTGGATATGCAAATTTAGGAACAATGTTAATGGTTATGGGTATACCTTACGAGTCAGTTGAGGCTCGTGCGTGGTGCTCTTCAATTACTGCAATAATGACAGGGTGTTCATACGCAACAAGTGCGGAAATTGCAGGCGAACTCGGTCCGTTTAATAGATACGAAAATAATAAAGATAATATGTTACGTGTAATTAGAAACCATAGAAGAGTAGCTTATAATTCTCCAGAAAGTGAATACGAAGATCTTTCAATCAAACCAGTAGGAATTGATCAGGAAATATGTCCAGATTATATGCTCAAGGCAGCGCAGAAATCTTGGGATACAGCTTTAAAACTTGGAGAAGAAAACGGATACCGAAATGCACAAGTTACTGTCATAGCACCAACTGGAACAATCGGATTAGTAATGGATTGTGATACTACAGGAATTGAACCAGATTTTGCGCTGGTCAAATTTAAAAAATTAGCAGGAGGTGGTTACTTTAAAATCATCAATCAATCAGTACCTCTTGCATTAAGGGAATTAGGATATTCCGATGAAGAAACTAAAGAAATTGTTGCTCACTGTAGAGGAAGAGGAACTATAAAAAATGCTCCGCATATAAATCCTGAATCTTTAATAGAAAAAGGTTTCACAGATAAAGAAATACAAAAAGTTGAGTCTGATCTTGAGGGTGCTTTTGAAATTCAATATGCTTTCAACAAGTATTCATTAGGAGAGGATTTTTGCAAAGAAAGCCTGAAATTAAGGGACGAACAGCTAGAGAGTTGGGATACCAATCTTCTTGAACTCATTGGATTTACTAAAGAGCAAATACAAGAAGCAAATGATTATGTTTGTGGGAAGATGACTATAGAAGATGCACCACACCTTAAAGAGGAACATTTATCAGTTTTTGATTGTGCAAATAAGTGCGGTCGAGACGGAGAGAGATTTATTCCACCAACTGCCCATGTAGAAATGATGGCGTCTGCACAACCTTTCATCTCTGGAGCAATAAGCAAAACAATCAATATGCCTGCCGAAAGTTCTATCTGTGAGATTCAAGGTATTTACAGAGATTCATGGAAATTAATGACGAAGGCAATTGCTATTTATCGTGACGGTTCAAAATTAAGCCAACCCCTTTCTTCACAATCAGAAACCGAACTCCTTAAAGGTTCTGATCCATCAGAAAGTACTCCAACAGTATTGGCACGACAAATCATAAAGAGATATGTCTATCAGTCGAGAAGAAGAAAACTGCCTTCTAGAAGAGCTGGATACACTCAAAAAGCTGTCGTAGGTGGACATAAAGTATATCTTCGTACCGGAGAATATGAAGACGGTTCTATAGGTGAAATATTTATAGATATGCATAAAGAAGGTGCGGCATTTAGAAGTCTTATGAATTGTTTTGCAATTTCAATTTCACTTGGATTACAACATGGTGTGCCAATCGATGAATTTGTAGATGCTTTTGTATTTACAAGGTTTGAACCAGGTGGAATGGTTAGTGGTAATCCACATATTAAAATGTCAACTTCAATAATCGACTATATTTTCCGTGAACTTGCTATTACCTATTTAGGCAGACATGACCTTTCACAGGTAACACCAGAAGATCTTAGAAGCGATACAATTGGAAGACCTGAAAATGAAATTCCTGAATTTGATTCTGAGGAAGAAGGTGAGATTGAAACTTTGAATCCAGATGAAATATCAGTTTCTGCACCTAGGAGTGATAGAGTTGAATTAGATTACAGTGAAGATTTAAAAAAAGAGGACCCAATAGATATAATTGCATCTTCTACCCAGAGCACACAGGGCACAGCTATACAGGAAGCTAGAGCTAAGGGATATGAAGGTGAAGCATGTGCCGATTGTGGGCAATTCACATTAGTAAGAAATGGCACATGTCTTAAATGCATTACATGTGGTGCAACCAGTGGTTGCTCGTAAAAGATAAAAAAACCTGTCGTTGGGAAAACGGGCGGACTCTGCGACAGGAAAAGGGCCAGATTTACTTTCCTTGGGGGTTAGTTTTCTGGCCCTTACCATTTTTTAAAATAGGCATGACCTCTCTTGAAAATCTTTCAATCTCTTCGAACATAGGATGAAACTGCAATAAAAAAAGTTCTACTCCTTCTTCATTAAATTCTTTCATTCTTTGAACAATTGTATCAACGCTACCTATAAGACCGGCAGCAATCCCACCGTTAGAACCAATACCCTTAGAACGAGAACTTGTCTTTTTATGAATAGCATCTTTGTCGACACCTTTTAATTTTTCGGATATACCCAATGACAAAATCAATTTTTCTAATTCTTTCTCTGCCTCCGAATCTGTATCTCTACAAATAACAAAAGCACTCATCCCGAATTTTATTTTGTTTTGGTAATTTGTATTTTCTTTTTTTACCCGAGATATCAAATCTTTTGCTAAAGATAGCGGCCGACCATTAAAAAGAAAAACATCCGCAGCTCTTGCAGCCAAGTCAATCGCTGGATCTGATTCCCCACCAAAATATATTGTAGGCCAAGGTTTTCTAATTGGTAGAGGAGAAGTTATTCCTTCATTAATTTTGAAGAATTCTCCTTTAAAATTAAATATTTCTCCTTTCCAAAATTTTTTCAAGATTTCAATAACTTCCGAAGATATATCATATCTTTTATCGTGTTCTGGAAAAGGTATCCCATTCATATCGTGCTCTAACCCCCACCATCCTGATACAATGTTAATAGCAAATCGACCACCGCTTATCTGATCAATATTTGCACCCATTTGTGCAACTAATCCTGGATGTCTATATGCACTTCTACTTGCAACGATAAGCTCAATGGAATTAGTTATGGGAGCTAAAGCAGATGCAGTAACCCATGCTTCAAGTATAGGAGCCTGAATTCCCTTAGTGCTATTCAAACTACGATCTAAAAGTAAAACACTTTCGAAACCAAGTGATTCTGCATATTGAATATATTTAGAATTAAAACTAAAGGTAGCTTCCGATATAGAATAAGGATCTTCCTTTTGGCCCAGAAAACTTCCCCAAACAGGAGCCCAAATTCCAAGTTTAATAGGTGGCATTAAATCTTAAGGCTTTTTATTGAAATCTGATTCCTGAAACTCTATACGTGATCCAGGAGGCTCTACTACTAAGTGAAGTGCTTCAGCAAGGCGGCCTGACAAATTCCACATTCCACAAATAAAGGTTAATTCTACAATCTCTCGATTAGAGAAATGTTTTTTCATTTCATCAAAAGCTGAATCATCTTCCTTTGCCGTTAATTTTGTAACACTATCCGCCCATCTAATAACTGCCTTTTCTTTATCATTAAAAAGAGTCGTCTCTTTCCATTGATCACCTTCAAGCAAATCAATTTGTTTTTCAGAAAGTCCGAGAGCTCGACCGAGCTCAACATTATGACCTACTCAATTATTACATTCAGTTAGTAGAGCTGTTTTCACAATACATAACTCCATATGTCGGATGTAATCTGGATCAGTTTTTAGACGATTTGTTCTTAGTTTTTGATCTAACAACATCCAGGCTTCCATTGTTGGTGGTGCATTTGCTAGAAGTTGTAAAAATCTGGGTACAGTACCCCACATTTCCATAGACCAATTATAAAGGGGACTTAATTCCTCTTCTAAATCTTTCGGAATATTCTCTGGAGGTACAAAAGGAATACGAGGAAGTGGACACGCCATCATCTCATCTGTAATCCCAAGATCTTCAGGTAGGTTACTCGAACTATTTATTGACATTTTAAGAACCTCCTATTATTAAATCAAGAGACTTTTTCTAGTGAATCTATCGCTTCTTTTAAGTTATCCGGTGAAATAGGTATCGAAAAAACTGTCGTTCCAACAGCATCTTGTATAGCATTCCCAATTGCAGCAGCTGTAGCACAAATTGGGGGTTCACCAACTCCACGTGCACCGTAAGGAGTTCCTTCCGCAGGATTTTCAAGTAAAAACACTTCAAGTTTTGGTAAATCAAGACTGGTTGGCAATAAATAATCATGTAAACTTTCTCCTGAAAGTTTACCTTCAAGGTTTTGAGATAATTCTTCCAACAGAGCCATTCCCATACCTTGGATCATTGCTCCTTCAATTTGTCCAGCTACGGAAAGAGGGTTAATTGCAAATCCAACATCTTGCACGCAAAGTAAGCGCAAAACTTTCACTTCTCCAATTTCTGGGTTCACTGCAACCTCAGCAATTTGTGCAGTATAAATAGGACAAGGAGGAGGAGCTTCACTTTCCCCTTCTCCTATTATAAATCCATGAATTTGTGGTGCTGATTTAGCAACTGCAGACAAACTAATGGACGTATCAGGAGAAGATTTCACAAAGACAAGACCATTCTCTATTTGAAGATCATCTGGATTCGCTTCTAATTTAGAGGAAGCTACTTTCAAAATCTTTGAACGTGCATCTTTAGCCGCTTTTAAAACTGCCGCACCAAGTGAACGTGTAACCATACTCCCGGCAGCACGAATAGATTCTGGAGCAGTATCTGTATCACCTGTATCAAATCTAACTTTATCAAGTTCAACACCTAATTCTTCTGCCGCTAATTGACAAAGTGAAGTACTGGAACCTGTAAGGTTGACTGATCCACCGACAACATGAAAACTCCCGTCATCATTAAGACGTATAGTGCAACTTGCTGCACCACCTGGACCAGGCCAATACCCAAAAGCTATTCCTCTACCAGATGACCACCCTTCCGCAACAAGAGAAGAATCTATATCTATTGGAGAACCCCAATTCCCTTCCTTAATTACTTTTTCTAAAACAGCACTTACGGAACCTTCTTTATACTCGCCATCTGCATATGGACCACCAGAAGGAACAACTTTATCTCCAGGCTGCAGTGCATTAATTCTTCTAAACTCTACAGGGTCTAGGCCGATTTCCCTCGCAACAATGTCAGTATGAACTTCCATAGCATAATGATATTGTGGTCCACTTGGTGCACGAACAGGACCAGAAACGGGACCATTGGTATAGGTTGTGCATGCTTTAATATGAAAGTTGGGTATATTATATGTGGCCGTTGCAAGAGCCATTTTACTACTACATTGCATCGGAGCTCCATCAGCATAAGCGCCATGACCCATTGTCACATCTATGTCACGGGCTATAATTTTCCCTTCCTTAGAAACCCCTGTTTTCATACTTATAACATGAGGGTGACGAGGATTAACTACTTTATGGTCATCTTCTCGACTCATCTCGTAATGAATAGGCCTATTTGTTTTCAAGGCTAAGAGGGAAACTATATGTTCTACCGTTGATCTAATCTTTGCGCCAAATCCACCACCAATTTCTGTTGGAATAACTCTTACTTTTGTATGAGGTAGTTGTAAAGCATCACAAACTCCATTCCTAATATCATACGGAGATTGTGTTGACGTCCAAATTGTAACTTTGCCGTCACCACTCGGTTCAACTAAGCAAGCGTGTGGCTCTAAATATGCAGCATGGACATAACCAGTCTGAAATGTATGTTCAAAGATAAAATCAGAATTTTCAAATCCTTCTTCAACATTTCCTATTCCTTTCTCAAATCGTGCAATTACTCTTCCATCACTCTCAGGTCCAAGATTGAGTTTTTTCCAATCTTTATGAATAATCGGACCCTCTCCATTTCTTGCACTTAAAGCACTAACTACAGGCTCTAAAATTTCGTATTTAATCTCTAATGCCTCTGATGCAGCAATAGCTGCCTCTCGACTCTCCGCAGCTATTGCTGCGATCGGATCCCCCTCAAACCTCACATATCCATCCTTTGCAAACCATGTTCTATCTTTAATAGAACCACCAAATTTATTATTTGGACTATTATCGCGAGTTAAAACTACACGAACTCCAGGTATCTTAATCGCTTTACTTACATTTACACTCAAGACTTTTGCAAAGGCATGTTTACTTCCTATGATCATTCCAATTAAAGTTCTAGAACTTGTATTATCTGCACCAAATCTAGCTGTACCTAGAACCTTGTCAGAAGCATCAATACGAGAAAACCCTTTTCCTGCAACTTTATAATCGGACATAAGAATCCCCAAAATAAATACATTAAAAAAAATTATTCAAAAACACTAATTACAAATAGAAGGTTTCACACCATGTATAGCATGAACTTTAGTTTTAATGTTACCCCTCACATTAAAATCTCCCCCTATTTTTATCCATTTAGGATCACAACAAATCAAAAAATCATCGAGTATCAGATTTACCACTTCCTCATGGAAATGTTCTTCATTACGGAAGCGATTTATATACAATTTCAAAGACTTTAATTCTACAATTTTTTCTTTAGGAACATATTCAATATTGATTGTAGCAAAATCAGGAAAATTACTGATAGGACACAAACAGGTAAATTCAGGAACAGAAAAAGAAATTAGATAGTCTCTTTTTACTGAGGGATTATTAACTGCTATTAACTTTGCCTCTTCTATCATTTTTGCGCCATATTTTATATTTCCATTCATTTATTTTCCTTTTGTTTCAAGTTCCTGGATATAAGTTTACTAATAATGCACCGTCTTCTCTGGCTACAAAGACGTCATGGGCTTTTTGGTATTCCCGTAATGGAAAGCTATGAGTTATATAAGGTTTTACCTGTATTCTTTTATTCTCAATTAAAGAAACTACTTCATCTCCACAATTTGGATTAGCACGGACTCCTGTAATATCCATCTCTTCAAGCACTACCCTTTTCCAAGCTAAATCAGGTATATTGTCTGGGATTCCAGTAATCGCAATTCGACCTCCTTTTCCAGCACAATCAACTGTCCATTTAAAACTATCTGTAGTTCCAGCTGTTTCTAAAACAACTTGCGCTTTCTCTCCTCCAGTTAAATCATTAATTTTCTCTGGTACTTGCCCTTCCCGGTAGTTCACAACTTCTGCTCCCTGTTCCGATAAAATATCTAATCTCTTTCCTCCACCAACTACTATAACTCTTCCTGCACCAAGTGCTTTTGCACATTCGTAAGCGAAAACTCCAATTGGACCAGAGCCTAAGACAACAACAGTATCTCCAGGATTTACAGAGGCTCTTTTCACAGTCCAAAGTCCACAACCAACAGGATCTACTGCAGAACCATATTCAAAAGGAAAGTCTTTTGGCATCTTATGTAAAGAACGAATATTATTAACTACATACTCTGCATAAGTCCCCTGAGAGACATGTCCATATTGTCTATGTCCTGTCGAATGATTCCCATAATTGAGACATAAATTATAACGTCCTGTTAGACATGAACGACAAGCCCCACAACCTGCATGACTTGTTCCAGCAACATGATCTCCAAGATTAAAATTAGAAGCTTCTGTCATAGGACCAAGCGCAACAATTTCGCCCGACCATTCATGTCCCAGAATAGCGGGAAATTTTGTAGGCCAACGAGGTAGATGACTCCCTTTAATAATCTCTATATCAGTACCGCAAATTGTTGTACATTTAACATGCACTAGAACCTCCGAAGGACCTGGTATAGGAGTAGGAACTTCTTTGATCTCCAATTCTTCAGGTGAATTCAATACAACTGCTTCCATATTTTCGTTAATATTTTCTCTGCGATGAACCTGATTAAGTTCAGACAAAAAACTATCTCCTAAATAAATTTGGAATTAGATACAATTGTACATCACCTTAAATAAATCTTCATAATAATAATTGTATTTAAACTAGAATTACTTCGTATGAGAATCAACTTCTTCACGTGGGAACCATTTCCCTGTATATATCCATCTACAGAAAATTGAAAGATCATTGCCTATCAGAGAAATTACTGGAACTAATATTAAAGTAATAAAAGTTGCAAACAAAAGTCCAAAACAAAGACTAATTGCCATAGGAATTAAGAACTGTGCTTGAAAACTTTTCTCAAATAACATTGGGCCAAGTCCCGAAGCAGTAGTTAGGGTTGTCAATACTATAGCTCTCCATCTAGAAATACCGGCTTGAATCAGAGCCTTCTCGTATGTAAAACCTTCTTTCAAAAATCTATTTACAAAATCCAAGAAAACCAGAGAATCATTTACTACTACTCCAGAAAGGGCAACTATACCCATAAGACTTAAAATCGAAATATCATAGCCCATAATCACATGTCCAACTGCAGCTCCAACAAATCCAAAAGGTATGGCGCTCATAACAACAATGGGTTGAAAGTAACTCCTAAATAAAAGTGAAAGAATTGCATAAATAACTAGAGATGCAAAAACAAACCCTCTTGCTAAGCTACTAATTGACTCTTTAGACTCTCTTGCTTGTCCTTCAAACTGAAAGCGAATATTCGGATATCTTATTTCTAATTTTGGCAAAATTATTTTTTTTAAATTTGAAATTATTTCTGAAGGATTTGCTACTTGATCATCTACTTCTCCACTAACTGTAATAAAACGCTTTTTATTAACTCTTCTAATCTCATCTAACCCTCTTACAATTTTAATTTTAGCAACCTCATAAAAAGGAATTTCCGAACCAGTTTTAGTTTTGATTCTTATATTTTCAATATCTGAAATTGCATTTCTTTCTTTTCTGGGATAACGGAGTTTAACTTTGACCTCATCATTTTCTCTTTGAAGTCGAATTACTTGCAGTCCGAAAAAACGCGACCGTAATTGTTTAGCTAAATCATCCAAATTTAATCCTAAAACTCTAGCCTGAGGTTTTAAAATTGTTTGAATCTCCATTTTCCCGGGCCTAAAATCATCCTCTATGTCAAAAACCCCAGAATATTTCAATAATTCTGCTTTCAAAAGATTTGCGACTACTCTTAATTGAGTAAGATCTTTCCCAGAAATACCAATTTCAATAGGTTTGCCACCCGGTGGTCTAGCTCCTGATCTTCCATACACTAAACTAACAACACCTGGAATCTCACCTGTCCTCTTTCTCCAATCATTAATAATTTCAGAACTATTAATTCCTCTCTCCTCAGAAGGAAGCATTTCTACTATTAGATGTGCGGCATGAGAACCCTTGACTCCAAATCTATTCGGAACAATTTGTTCACCAAGAATTGTAAAAACCTGTTTTACTACTTTTTGGCCAGTTTGTTTCTCAAAATTATTACTTGAATCTATGATCGCTTTTTCTAAAATTTTCATTGCTTTAGAAGTTTGTTCTATAGGAGTGCCTCTTTGAAATGATAATTTGGCTTGTATCCAATCAGAATCAAAGTTAGGAAAAAAATAAAAACGAATATGTCCTCCCATCACTAATCCTACAGTTAAAAGTAGTACTGCAAGGCCAGAAGAGAAAACTAAATATCTAGCTTTCAAAGAAAAAATAAGCAAAGGTCTATAAATTCGATGTATTAAAAAATAAATTGTCTGTTCAACATAATTTCTCACCCTGCTTCCGAAAGTTCCGGGAGTAGGTAATTTAATCCAGTTTGCAAGGTGGTTGGGTAAAATAAAAAATGCTTCTATAACGGAGGCTATAAGCGCTGCAATAACCGCGATTGGTATTATTCCCATAAATTTTCCCATCGTTCCAGAAACCATCATAAGAGGAACAAAAGCAACAATAGTAGTAGTAACTGTTGCAAAAACAGGAAAAGCTACTTCTTTTGTCCCATTAATTGAAGCGTCAATAAAACTTTCTCCTTTTTGCATATGAGAGAAAATATTCTCAGCAATAACTATTGCATCATCAACCAATATTCCAAGAACCATAATAAATGCAAACATCGAGATCATATTCAAAGTTCCACCAACAAACGTTATGAAACCTAAAGCAGTCATTAATGCAACAGGTAATCCCATGGCCACCCAAAAAGATAGACGAATATTTAGGAACAACCATAAAGATAAAAAAACAAGAATAAGTCCCGTTCTCCCATTTCTAAGTAATAGGCTTAATCTGTCTTGAATCATACGTGAAGTGTCACCCCAATAATTAATATCTAATCCTTCGGATAACATAGTTTTTTTCTTTTCCACATATTTCTTTACAGTCTCTGATATCTTCAATGCATCTTCATCCTGAGTTCTATAAACACTAATTAGAGATGCAGGTTTTCCATTAAATCTGCCAGATGTATCCATTTCATCAAAACTATCAACAACAGTTGCAACATCACCGAGTCTCAAAATAGTTCCATTCTTCTTCACCAAAAGCTCAAGTTTCTCAAACTCTAATCCAGTATATAATTTTCCAACAGTTCGAATTCTTATCCTGTTTTGTTTAGATCGGATATCTCCACCTGTAAGTTCTAAAACATTTTTTTTAATAATTTCTGCAAGTTTCTGAAAGGTTAAATTATATCTTCTTAAATTTTCTTCTGACACTTCAATGGATATCTCCCAATTACGAAGACCTCCAATCACTACCCTAGAAATTCCATTCAATAACAACAGTTCATCTTTTATTTCTTGTGATTTTCTTTTCAAGACTGATTCACTTACATTTCCAAAGAGAGAAACATGTATTACTTGATGCATCTGTTTAACTTCTGTAATGAGTGGCCTTTCTACATTTTCAGGAAATGTATTAATTCTATTAACTTGATCTTTCACATCTTCCATAACTATAGACGGGGTTTTCCACGATTCAATTTGGATTACAGTCGAACACTTACTCTCTAATGCTAATGAAGTAATTTTTTTTATTCCCTCAACTTTTGACAATGATTCTTCTATCTTCATGCAAATCCCTTTTTCTACTTCTTCAGGACTAGATCCTTCCCAGACAACATCTACACGTATTCTGTCAAGAGAAAATTGAGGAATGAGTTCACTTCTTATATTCCACAGTGAAAATAAACCGAAGATGATTAGGATAATCATTAGAAGATTTGCAAAAACAGAATTTCTAGCAGACCATGAAATAAAATTACTCATCTCACGGTTTCTCCAAACTCTTAGTTACTATATTTCTTAATTTCATTCCATCTACAGCATCTGGTAATGGAGAGACAATGATTTTATCCCCATTCTGAAGACCATTTTTAACAAAAACATAATCCATAGTTTTTCTTAAAATATTTATTTTTTTTATTTTCAATTTTGAATGTTTATAAAGGAAAACTGTATTGGATAGCTTACCTTCTTTCGTAGCACTCTTCATAGCAAAACGCGGAATAACAAATACATTAGGGACTGAAATGCCTCTAATTCTAATCGAAACGAACATCCCTACAGTTAGAGGAGTATTTTGAGCATTCGGTAAAATTTTAAATGGATTTTTTACTTCGACAATTAGCGAAAGCGTTCGAGTAGAACTATCTAGACCTGCATCTACTCTGGATACTCTGCCATTCCATAGAAGAGATTTTCCAAATTTATTCCATCTTATTTCAGCAAAAGGGAAAATCTTATCGTCATTTTTTTCAGATTTTCCTAACTGTCTAAAACGCAATTCTGGAAAGACCCAACGAACTTCTTCTACTGGAATAGAAACCCCAATTTCAACCGATGAAGTTTCATATATTTTCCCATATGATTTTCCTTGTTGCAAATAATCGCCCACTTCCACTTTTGCTTGGCTAACTCTAGAATCAAAAGGTGCATAAAACTTCGTTTTCTTTAAATCTATTAATGACCTATCCAATTCAACCAAAACAATATCGACAGATTTTTTTTTCTGTTCTAATTGAGATGGGATTAAAGCTAAACTATTTTTAACAGATTGGACCGCTCTTTCTTGCCTTAAATATGATTCTACGACCCTTTCATATTCTTGCTGAGAAATAACTTGTTTTTGTCTTATCTTTTTCTTCCTATCTACCTCTTTCTTAATTACATTTAGATGTTTAGTGGCAATTTTAAGCTCAGCTTGAAAATTATTTCTTGATTGAACTAGATTCTTTATATCAGATTTTAATTTCCCAATTTCTGCTCTCTTTTGTCTAACAGAAAGACTATAATTAACAGGGTCTACTTCAAACAGAAGATCTCCCTTTTTAACAAACGTACCCTTTTTAAAATTCCTTGAGCAAAAAACTACTCTTCCTGAAACTTCAGGAATAACTGTTATCTCAGTTTTTGGTTTTACCGTTCCATAGCCTGACACCCAGAAAATTGTATCTTTTTTTTGAATCTCAAGTGTTTTAACTAAACGTCCAAAAGTTTTCGTACTCTTTTTTATTGGAGTTGGTACATTTTCAATAAGCTTTTTGAAAAAGAAAAAAGAACTTACTAAAATAATCAACGCGCCTACAAGGAACCATTTTTGCCTACTCATTTATTCTCCAAGGCATTCGAAAATAAATTAATTAAACAGATTAAATTTCCACATGAAATTAATAGCAAAATTTAGAAATATTTGAAACAGAAAATCTAGAAATGAAATTAGAAAGACACACCTAGTACTTTTCTCGATACCTCAACTATATTGTCTGGATTTGGCAAGATAAAATCTTCAAGTTTAGGCTCAAATGGAATTGGTGCATTTAAAGCAGCAACTCTTGCTATTGGCGCATCAAGATAATCGAAAACTTCTTCTTGTATAGAAGCAGAAATTTCAGAACCAACACCACTTCTTAAATGTCCTTCTTCTACTATAACACATCGATTTGTTTTTCTTACAGACTCAGCAATAGAAGTGACATCAAGTGGAGCAATCGTTCTAGGATCTATAACTTCTACACTGATTCCCTCACTTTCTAAAACATCTGCAGCTGCTAAACAATTTTGGACCTGATAACCAACTCCTACTAAAGTTATATCTGATCCTGATTTCTTAACTGCAGCTTGACCAAATGGAACTATATGTTCTCCCTCCGGAACTTCTCCTTTTAGTTTATAAAGCATCTTATGTTCAATAAAAACTACAGGATTATCATCTCGTATTGCTGATTTCATCAGACCTTTTGCGTCAGCAGGGTCACTCGGAACTACAACCTTGATCCCAGGTACTTGCATAAACCAGGCTTCCAAACATTGACTATGGGTTGGGCCATATTGAACCCCACCTCCTCCTGGAGTTCTGACAACCAACGGAACACTTACCTGACCTCCTAGCATATAACGAAGTTTAGCTGCGTTATTTACAATCTGGTCCATAGCTAACATGATAAAATCCATAAACATAATTTCTACTATGGGTCTATAACCGGCCATTGCAGCACCGACTCCAGCTCCTACAATACCCAACTCACTTATGGGAGTATCACGAACTCTATCTTTTCCAAAACGTTCCGCTAGCCCTTTAGAAACTCCAAAAACATACGCTAATTCTACATCTTCACCTAAAACTATTACTTTTTCATTCGCTTCCATTTCTTCATGATGTGCTTCGTTAAGGGCATCTCCAAAATTAATCTCTCTCATGTATCAAAATCTCCAAATACAAAAAAAACTTAAGCAAAAACATCCTCTAAAGCAGACTCTAATGTCGCTTCGGGACTAGACTCTGCAAAATTTAAAGCCTCTTTCATTTCTTTTTTTACAGCATCCAAATGTGTTTTTTTCTGAGCTTTAGTTAAAGATAATAATTTTTCAGTAAGCAACAAAGGATCTCTCTTACGCCATTCGTCTACCTCTTCCTTTGTCCTATAAGGTCCAAATTGCGGATCTCCCCTTGAATGTCCAAAAAAGCGATATGTCTTTGCTTCAATAAGCGTTGGTCCTTCACCTCTTCGTGCTCTTTCTACTGCCTGCAGAGTAGCTTCATAAACTGAAACTACATCCATGCCATCCACAGTTATACCTGGCGCATTATATCCTTGCGCTCTAACACTAATATCAGATACAGAGGTAGACCTTTCAACATGAAAAGAAACCGCATATTGGTTATTCTCACAGAAGAAAATAACAGGAAGTTTCCATATTGCACATAAATTCATGGATTCATGAAAGCTACCCTGATTAGATGCTCCATCACCAAAGAATACAACTACAACTCTGCCTTTTCCCTCTAGTTGATAAGCTAACCCCATTCCAGCAGCCATTGGCATATTAGCTCCCACTATTGAATGTGCACCATAATGACCTTTAGAGATATCTGCTATATGCATAGAACCACCTCTTGCCTTACATAAACCAGTTGATTTTCCAAGCATCTCTGCCATCATTTCATTTAGACGGGTTCCTTTTGCAATAGAATGTCCGTGACCACGATGAGTAGTAAGAATCGCATCATTTTGATTTAGCGCGGTACAAACACCGGCAGAGCAAGCCTCTTGTCCTATACCTACATGGACTGCTCCTTTAATTCTCCCCTCCATGAACAGTTCGTCAGTTTTCTCTTCAAATAACCGAATTCTTAACATATCTCTATACATCTTATTCAGTTCTTTTTTTCCTAAGGATGGATCAACTGTTTTTGAAACAGACTTCTTCTTAGATCTTGAAACCAAAAACTTACCTCCAAAGTTATAAAATTGTAATATACTCTATACCTACCACAAGTACATTCAACGATTCAAACCAATAAAGTATGAGAAAAAGATTATTTGAATCGGTTTTTTTTTAAAACATTGTACTTCAAGAATAATTCATGACCTTTTTTTTCAAACTTTTCCAATTCTAAATTAACAAAATCAGGACCTAAAAAGCCCTCACCATCCAGAATAGTAGGAGAATTTGAGCCTCCAGCTAAGAATGGAGTAACGGTTATATAAAGTGAATCAATAAGATTTTCTTTAATAAAACTCCAGTGAACTGTCCCTCCACCCTCTAATAATACTTTACGGAAATTTTTTTTCTTTAAAAAATCTATAACAGCAGATGGAGATACCTCCTCAGTAGGGGAAACTATAACTTCAGCTCGACCTTCACAACAATCTCTAGCCTTTTCTTTTCCATTTATTCCAGTAAAAACAAACTGAACAAGTTCACTTGCGAACCAATTACATTTCTTAGGAATATTCCCGGTTCTGGTTATAACACTACTAGCGGGTTGAGGAGGTTTGCCTTGTTCTATTCGATGATCAATAAATTTTTGTTCTCTAACCTTCGCTCTACAATTCGCAATTCTAAGAGTTTCTGCGCCCCAAATGATAATATCTGTCTCTGCTCTTAGACGATCCATTTCTTGACGATCTTCCTTACTCCCAAAACTAAAATTCGAACCATCATAGCTTGAAATTTTTCCATCTAAAGTCATGGCCATATTAATTGTGACGGACATATTGGAAGAGTTCATTTATGACACCTTCTAAATAACATTGGAAACTACTATTTGATCTTAAATAGATAAATCTTCTAATATAATGACTATTTTAACTATGTTGGAAGAAAGGGGAAAGTGTTGAATAATCTAAACCAAAATTTCGATACAGAGACTATCAACTTTCAAAAATTAAATTTAGGACCTTATAGTAATAACGTATACATTTTAACATGCAAAAAAAGCAAAAAATCGATCATTATTGATACCTCGCACTCTAGTCAAGAAATATTATCTGCATGCAAAGGAACAGAAGTTCAGTTTATTCTTCAAACTCATTGTCATGGAGATCATATTGGTGCATTAGATGAAATCAGAGAAATAACTAGAGTTCCTATTGGACTTCATAAAGAAGACAAAGAAGAATTTGGAATTACTGCAGATTTTGAATTGAGAGATGGTGAATTTGTTAATTTTGGAGATGTATCAATAAAGTGTATACACACTCCCGGACACTCAAGAGGAATGACTATGTTTTACTTTCCTGGACACTGTATTTGTGGAGATACAATTTTTCCAGGAGGGCCCGGAAAAACTTGGAACCATGAACAACTTCTACAGCTTTTGAAATCGATTAAGGAAAAAGTTTTAACGCTACCTAAGGAAACGATCTTGTATCCCGGACATGGTGAAAATACAACAGTGGCTGAGAGCGAAATCTTAGTTTCTAAATACGAGTTGAATGGAAATCCTAAGAAAGAAGATTTTGGTGATATTACTTGGGAATAATTTCTATAAAAAGGGAAAATTATGAATAATATTTTTTTTGATCATGTACATATAATTAGTGAAAACCCAGAAGAATCTGCGAAATGGTTTGAAGAAATTCTTGGTGGAAAAAAAGCAGAGAGTGTTGAAATTCAAGGAGCTCCACAAATATATGTTCTGTTTGAAGGGGCAAAAGTAATTATTCGAGGACAGAGAAATAGAGAAACAGCACATGACAAAAATCAAGTTGAATGGGGCACTGATCACTTTGCATTTCAGGTAAAATCAAATTTCCATGAATACTGTGAAGATTTAAAATCTAAAGGGGTAAAATTCACACTTGAGCCAACTCAGTTTAATCCTTCAACTTTGATTGCTTTCATTGAAGCGCCAGACGGAGTAAGCATTGAACTGCTTCAGAGAAAATAAAAATTCAATCTTAATTTTAGTTCTTTTATCATTTTTATTACTCAATGAATCTGTCTTTTCAGAAAATAGGGAGATTTTTCCTGAAACTCCCCTCGGTATGGACGACGTGCCCATTCCTGAAAAAAACGTTATAACTAGAGCAAAATACGAGTTAGGAAAAATGCTTTTTTTTGAAAAACGACTATCTCTTGATAATACTGTTTCATGTGCCAGTTGCCATAATCCTAAATACGGATTTAGTAATAACAGACAGTATGGAATAGGTATAAAAGGAAAATTGGGGAAAAGAAATGTTCCTACAATTATTAATGCTGCATATAATGATTTTCAGTTTTGGGACGGTAGAGTAAAAACTTTAGAAGAACAGGCAAAATCTCCTATCTTAAAAAAATCAGAAATGGGAGCCAATTTAGGTCAAGTACTACAATTTCTTCAAAATACTCCCAAATATAAAGACAAATTTAAATCTGCTTTTGGGGAAAAAAATATCAATCTCCAATTAATCGTCAGTGCGATAGCTAGTTTTGAGAGAACTATCTTATCTGGAAATTCACCATTTGATTATTGGAAATATGGAGGCAAAAAAAATGCAATTTCTAAAAAAGCTAAGAAAGGATTTTTGATTTTCAAAAAAAAAGGGAAATGTGTTAAGTGTCATTTAGTCGATGAATTTAGTGCTCCTTTTACTGACAATCAATTTCATAACTTAGGGATAGGTCTTGATAAGGGAAAAAATGAAATTGGAAGAGAGGCAGTAACAGGAAGAAAAATTGACATGGGAAAATTTAAAACTCCAACTCTTAGAAATATCTCTCAAACTTCTCCTTACATGCATGACGGACGTTTTAAAACTTTAAGAGAAGTCATTGATTTCTATGTCCAAGGTGGAATAGCAAATCCAAACTTAGACCCAGACATGGGAAAGTTAGATCTTACAGAAAAAGAAAAAAAGAATCTAGAATCTTTTTTAAGGACTCTTGATGGAAAGATTATTAAAATAAAATGAATTTCAAAAAACTATGTCTTTTATTCATAATTCTCACACCTCTAATTTTCACAATTGAAAGAAAAACTATATCTGAAAGTAAGACTTTTCAACAAAAAAAATTTAAAAAAGATAAGAAAAAAACACAAGAAAATCTACTTTTTTCTCTTGGATGCAATAGTTGTCATACATTCCAAGGACCCTCAGAGATAATTCCTTTAAATGCAAGAAAGAAAATCAAAGGCCCTAATTTATGGATAGCCGGAAACAAATATCAAAAGAAATATTTAGAAGCTTGGTTACAAAAACCTACTCCCATAAGAGGAGTTATTTGGGGAACAATGAAAAAAGGAGCTTTTCAACATCCCTCACTTTCTTCTCAAAAGGCAAAAATTATTTCTTCTCTTTTGCAAAACTATAAAGACTTACAAATAAAAATGGGAACTGTTCCAAAGTGGAAAAAAATACCGAGAAGAATGCTTCGCAAGGCAAGAATTTTATTCCAAAAAAAGACCCCTTGTTACTCCTGTCATAAAGTTTATATAAGAAAAACCGTATATAGGACACCTATTCAAGTCGGTGGAGAAAGCGGTCCTTCATTCATAAATGCAGGAAAAAGATTAAAAGCAGATTTCATCTACTTTTTCTTAAAGAATCCAAAAAGATATAATCCCAATGGAAGAATGCCTGTTTTTGGAGACAAAGCTTTCCACGTATTAACCGAAACTGATATGGTTGCATTATCTGCTTACATAATGTCTTTCAGGTGAATCGAAAATGAAATTACAAGTCATTTTTAGCTTTCTATTATTGTTTTGTTTATCTTTTGTAAATTCAGGATATACAGAAGATAACTTCGAAGAAACAAGAGAGATCTTCAACTGGCATTGTTCTCAGTGCCATGGTTCTTTGGGCAATGGAAAAGGGGTTAATAACAACAGCAGATTACCTGTCAGTCCTAGAAATCTAACAGACGGAAAAGATATGTCACAATTCTCCAATGCAGATATGATTCGTACGATAACTAAAGGTGGCCCATCAAACGATTTGTCCCCTATAATGCCTTCTTGGGGAAATACTATATCTGAAAAAGAGATCAAAAATCTCGTTCTCTTTATTAGACATTTATGTGACTGTAAATTTGATCCAAAATTAAAACATAAGAGATTGCAACAAGAAGGAAAAATTAAACCATAGAAAGTTTTTCTCGTATGTCTATGAAAACCAAAACTCTTTTCATACTCTTTTTGTCTTTATCAATCATTTTTGCCTTAATCATCGAAGCCATTGGGAAAGATGAACTTATTCTCATTACAAATACAAGAGATGGGACAATAAGTGTGATTTCGAGAACCAAAAATGAAGTTATCAAAACTATAAATGCAGGGAAAAAATCAAATAGGATATCCCTTTCAAATGATAAAAGGAAAGCTTTCATTATAAATGACGGTAGTCCATTTATTAGAATTTTAGACCTAAAAAACTTTATATTTAAAAAAAGCCCTCGGGTAGGCAGGGATCCTTACAATCTTGCTTTCGGGAAAAATGGAAAATTCGCCTATTTTGTAAATACTTACTCTGACAATTTAAGTGTATTCAATCTTAAAACTCAAAAAATTCATGCTGTTTTCAAACATGGAGGGAACAATCCAGTAAATATAAAAATTTCCACGGATGGGAAATATGCTTATATTGCAAACGAACTAAGTGAAGATGTTTCGGTTATTAATCTTCAAACTTTTTCGATAATCAAACAAATTGAATCTGGTCATTATACAGAAGGTATTGATATTACCGAAGATGGAAGGAAACTCTATATTTCTAATGGAGAACGAAATTCATTTAGTATCGTTGAAACAAAATCAAACATTATAATAGAAACTATAAATCTTAAAGATGAACCACATGACCTACTCCTAACGCCTAACAATCAATTTCTTTATATAACTCTTCCACACATTAATACTGTCCAAATCTTTTCTACAAAAAATCACAAACTTATTGCTTCTGTAAAGCAAGGTATTAGACCAGACTTAATTGCATTTACCCCAGATGGAAAACTTGCATATATAACTAATCGGGATTCTAAAGAAGTTTTCGTTATGGATGCAATACAACATAAAAATTTAAAAGTAATTAAGGTTGGAAATGGACCTCATGGTGTTTTAGTTATTCCTAACTGGATCAAAAAGAACAAAAACAATCATAATAAAATTTTAAAACATCAACTTAAAAAATAGACTTAGAATCACTCCAATTTACTTTGTTCAGAGCACATCTAAAACCTATTTTGTTATTCCTGTAATTCCGATTCCGAGAATATCTATTTGAGACACGCGACCACAATAATTTACTTCCCCAAGAAGCACCCCGAATTACTTTTTTCTTTCCTTTTTTAGGTCCCAACGGATTCTTAAGTTTAATTCTTTCATAATGTTTACTTGCATACCAATCAGCAACCCACTCCCAAACATTACCTGACATATCTAAAACGCCAAAAACACTTGCTCCCTTCAGAAAACTTCCAACAGGTGAAACCCCTGAGAATCCATCTCTCTTTCCTTTCAAATTTGCATATTTCGAATCAAGTTGATTTCCCCAAGGAAACATCCTGTCATCATTACCTCTAGCCGCCCTTTCCCATTGTGCTTCAGTAGGAAGTTCCCTACCTGCCCACTTACAATAGGCATTAGCGTCAAACCATGAAACTTGGGAGACTGGTTGTTCTGGCATTTTTTTCCAATCAGAAGAAGACCCCTGTGGTTTTTTCCAACTAATCCCTTTTTCTTTTCTCCACCCTCCTCTCCCTTTTTTCAAAGTAGAATCCCATACCCAAGACCAATCTTTTTTTTCAGCTATTGTCTTATATCCAGTTTGAATGACAAAACGAGCAAATTTGCTCACAGTCAGTTCATGCTGATCTATCCAAAAAGGATTAACATAAATTTGACGTTTAGGTTTTTCATCCCTATCACCATTATTACTTCCAATTCCAAAAGTTCCACCAGGAATGAAAACAAGAAAAGAATCATCTGACAAGGATTTCTTCACCTTTGGTTCAGCCGAGACAAATGAATAAAAGAAAGAATTTAAAAAAAACAAAAATAATAATATATTCAAACTTTTCATTCTTTTTCCTTTAGATCTTATGGGGCATTTAAATTATAAAATTCGAAACGTCATTATACACGAACTTAATTTCATTTTATGGAAAAACTTTGTTAGGATTTTAAAATCAAATTAAGGTATTTTTTATATAAATTTATTCGGGGGCGAGAAAGAAGTTGATTCCTAAAATTGAAGTAAAAAATCTGAGAAAAGTATACGATACACCGGAGAGAAAAGTTCACGCTCTGGAAGATGTGAATCTTCAAATAGAAGATGGAGAATTTATATGTCTTGTAGGTCTTTCCGGATGCGGAAAAACTACCCTTTTAAATATTCTTGCAGGTTTTGTAGAAATTACTGCTGGGGAAGTTTTAATGGACGGGAAAAAGCTGGACTTTGGATATGACAAAGGAGTTGTTTTTCAGGAATATGCACTTTTCCCATGGAGAACTGCAATTCAAAATGTTGAATACGGACTACAAATACGAAAAGTGGAGCCAAAAGAACGAAAAGAAATATCGATGGAATTTCTAAAACTGGTAGGATTAGACGGATTTGAAGATTTATATCCTCACAGTTTATCAGGTGGAATGAGACAAAGAGTTGCAGTTGCTCGCGCTTTAGCATACGACCCACAAATTTTACTAATGGACGAACCTTACGGTGCATTAGATGCACAGACTAGAGAAGAACTTCAAGAATTAACTGTTGAAGTTTGGGAAAAAACAAAGAAAACGATTATTTTTGTAACACACAACTTGAGTGAAGCCGTTTATTTAGGTGGCAGAATAGTTGTTTTTCTCCCTAACCCAGGAAGAATTAGAGAAGTGGTACCCGTAGATTTTCCAAGACCAAGAGATGACCTCTCTTCTGATTTTATTGCATTACAAAGACATGTAAACGATTTAATTCGAGACAAATAAAATTCTGTGAATTTGGTTTTCTAAGAAAGGATTTATTAATGGCAGATTCAAAATCAAGCGCTAGTATAATAGAAGAATCAGTTAAACCAAGACCTAAAAAAAGTTTTTTAGTAAAAATACGACCCGCGTATCCCTTCATAGTGATTTTGGCCATTTGGCAGTTAAGTGCTATGTATGTCGGCGGGAACTTAGGACAACTGTTTCCTACCGTAGACAAAATTGCTCTAAGGGCATATGAATTGTTAACGGATCCACTAACTGACGCATTAAAAGAAAATAAAGTTAATGGAATCGGAGAAGCTCTACATTACCTGACAGAAGGTCCCATAATCTGGCACGTTTTTCATACTGCATGGAGATTGCCTTTAGCATTCTTTATAGCTGCAATAGTTGGAGTTATAGTTGGTATCTTAATGGGTCGATTTGCTTTCTGGGAATCATTTTTTGTTCCTCTTCTTTCTGTTCTTTTACCTATTCCAGCTCTTGCATGGACTCCTATCGCGATTATCTGGTTTGGTCTTGGAAATCAAACAATCATTATGATAACGGCGTTTGCTTCATTCCTACCTATAGCCATGGCTGTTTGGACAGGAGTTAAAACGGTGAATCCAGTATGGATTAGAGCAGCACAATCTATGAATGCAGATAAGATGACTATATTTAAGACAGTTGTACTTCCTGGTTCTCTTCCTATGATTCTAAGTGGTATGCGTATCGGTTTGGCTAGAGCGTGGAGAGCAGGGGTTGGCGCAGAGGCTTTTGGAGGAGTGAAATGGGGACTATCCGCCGGAATTTTTGACGCTCAGGAATATCTAGATATCGCATTTATGATGGTTGCAATTGCAGTACTTGGAATCTTCGGGTATTTGCTTGAAAAAGTTATCTTTCAGCCATTAGAAACTAGAACCGTTATTAGATGGGGAATGATGGAAGAAATGGGTGGTCAAGACAAGAAAGTTTAAAATATTTCAACAAACATAAAAAAACCCCGGAGCAAGAAACTCCGGGGTTTTCTTTTTTATTACATAAATACTATCTATAACCTACTTGGATAGCTGCCTCACCAAGCATGGAATCATCAAAAGTATCCTTCGTGAAGAAATTTGTTGGATTTTTAATCCATTTCAATTTTACTTGCTTAGCATTCATATCATTTAGATATGCTCTTACTTCACCAGTAATATAAGGAGCAGATTTCAGTCTTCTTACAACATTCTGGATAACAGATCTTTTAGTTTTAGTACCAATTTCTTTTAAAGCACTAAAATAGATGTCTGCATATTTTGTTGGATTACTTTTTAAAAGCATATGAGCTTTCAACCATCCTCTAAAATATTTTACATAAAGATCACGATTCGATTTAATAGTTTGTGGGTTACCTACGTGCATCATACGAGTAGCATCATATTTACAATATGTTTCGATACTTCTAATCATTCCTTTTTGTGCTGCGATTTCATACTGTGGATCACCAACGATTCCAACATCAGCTTTTCCAGATGCAACGTTTGCTACACGCTCAGTTGTATATGTACTTAACCACGTGAAATCACCAACGCCTAGACCATATGCAGGAAGAATGTAAGATTTCAAAGCAAAATCTACACTAGTACCTTTTTTAGTTACAAAGGTTTTCCCTTTTAATTGACCAAGGTTTTTCCATTTTGAATTTTTTGCAACTATAACGTGACTTGTGCCACAAATATTTGCAGTTACGCCAATTGCAGTTACTTTAGCACCTCTAGAAATAGCAGTACTAAAAGGAGAGAAACCAGTTGTGCCAGTATCCAGATTATTCTGAATGATAGCATTCCTCATTAATTTCCCTTGTTTGAAAGAAGTAAATGTGTAATCCAAACCTTCTTTCTTCCAGAATCCACCTTTATCAGCAACAACTTCAAACGAACCCATAATAGCTCTGTGCGCTCCAATACGAAGCTTAGCAGCTTCTGTAGGTACACTTAGACCTAACATTGCTACACCAACAACTACCGCAAAAACA
>CAYWAX010000006.1:0-22742 GCA_964456425.1 uncultured Nitrospinaceae bacterium
GACAAGTCCTTGCCTTGTAGCATTTATTCTCCTTCCTGCAAAACCCATCCAAACTCAAGGTAAAAAACTCGATTCTACTGGTTAAATCTTTTAATAAAAGGAGTTAATTGTGCCTGTAACAAAAATTCGCGGAATAAATCAACATTACGAAATCATAGGAGAAACAGGTCTTTGGGTTGCCTTGTCACCCGGAGGTAGAACACCTATGGGCGAAATTCGTGATATGGCAGTTCAATTATCAGCAAAAGGTTACCGTGTCCTGATATTTGATCGCAGAAATTGCGGTAAAACTGATATAGGAATAACCGGCGGAGACGCTGAATATACAGAATGGGCAGATGATCTTTTCGAACTAACCAAGCAACTTAATGCACAACCTTGTATTGTTGGTGGAGCATCCTCTGGATGCAGAACCTCCGTTTCTTTTGCAATAAAATATCCAAAAGCAGTTACAGGACTTCTTTTATGGAAAATGTCTGCAGGACCTTATGCAACTCTAAATTTAGGAGTTCGATATTATTCTGAATACATTAAAATTGCAGGTTTAAAAGGAATGGAAGGTATTTGTAAAACTGATTTTTTTGCAAAAAGAATTTCTGAAAATCCAAGAAATAAAGATATTTTAATGAAAATGGATCCTAACAAATTCGTCGATGTCATGACCCGTTGGATGGTAACTTTTATCTCCTGTTCTAACTTCCCACTCATAGGTGCAACAGAAGATCAGTTAAAAAATATTACTGTTCCTACTCTTCTCTTTTGCGGAAATGATAGACACCACAGCAGAGAAGCTTCTTTTGGTACACATGAATTAATTCCCGAAAGTGAACTTGTAGATCTTGGAATGCCAGTATTAGATATAGATGCACAATCTGCAGAGGAGTACGGTAAATACACTCCAAAGATGGTAGAGAAATTTGACGAATTTATAAAAAGAAGAATTTAATGGTGCGCCAGGCATGATTCGAACACGCGACCTTCTGATTCGTAGTCAGACGCTCTATCCAGCTGAGCTACTGGCGCACTTTCTTTAGTAATTACAGTTTTATTCTACGCAATGAACATATCAAAAGACATCAAGAAAAAAAACTAACCAAATAGTATTTTCAATAAAAACAACCTATTTAAACCCTCTATTTATAAGCAAATATACAAAATTTTCATAAAATGTCTATTTAATGTCTATATATTTTAAAAAAAGTGTTGACTTTGTCTATATTATATGGCATTAATATAGACACTAGTTAGACATTATTTATTTTATTTTATTAAGGAGGAACATTCAAATGAAAAAGGTCGACGTTTTAGCAGCAGTATTATTAGTAGTTGGTGGATTGAATTGGGGTCTAGTAGGCGCATTAAATTTTGATTTAGTAGCAGCAATTTTTGGGAAAATGAGTGCTATGAGTAAAGTTGTATACATTCTTGTAGGACTTGCCGCACTTTATCAAGGTCTTGGAATAAAAGGAATAAAACAAAGATGGGGAGTACAAAGTTCCGCAAGTTAAGGAGTTTCATAACAGTATAAATTTTTAGGAGAAAAAAAATGAATCAAAAGAAAGTAAACAGAATCATACTTTATGCAGCATTTATTTCAAGCAATCTGAACGCATGTAAATCCATGCAGAAAAAAAATCAATAGTTAAACATATTTAAACATGGAGAAAATAATGAAAAGTAAGAATCTTTTAAAAATGGTACTGCCCGTAATTGCAATAATAACATTTATAGGTACAAGTACTTTCGCAGGCAATTATTCTAAAGATATTGTCGACACTGCAGTTTCCGCAGGGAAATTCAATACATTAGTTAAAGCAATCAAAGCTGGAGGATTGGTAGAAACACTCAAAAGCGATGGTCCATTTACCGTTTTTGCTCCAACCGATGATGCTTTCGCAAAACTTCCTGCGGGAACTCTTCAAAGTCTATTGAAAAATACAAAAAAATTAAAAGCAATTCTCACATTTCACGTAGTAGCTGGAAAAGTTATGGCATCTGATGTTGTTAAATTAAAATCAGTAAAAACAGTTCATGGAAATACAATCAGCATAAGCACAAAGAATGGAGTAAAGGTTGAAAATGCAAAAGTAATAGCAACCGATATCAAAGCATCAAATGGAGTTATTCACATTATAGATTCGGTTATTTTACCGAATTAACCCCCGTTCCTCCTTACTCAGCCTATTGGTTAGGTTGGGGACCCTTGCTGGCTTCTGACCCGGCCAGTCAGGGTTTGGAGGATTTAAATCTTTTGAGGTGAATATGTTAGAAGTACTCAAGAAAATTTATGAAGCTGAAATTGAGAAAGCAAGAGCAAATATTAGTATCTTTCTAGAAAATCCTGCAGGAATAGGAGATCATTCGGATATTATAGGAGCAATGGACGAACAAGTTGTAAAATTATGCGATGCCTCAGGTAAATTAGAATCGTTGGAAAAACACTTTGAAAAAATAGAGATTTAATCCCATGAAATTAGTAAAGGCGGGCACCGAGTTAATTTATCAAACATACTCACCACCCGCCTTGTATGTAGGTCCTGCAATCTACAAAAAAAGGTTTTTTTAATTTTTTAGATTGCTTCTTTTCCTTTCTCTCCAGTTCTTATTCGTATACATTCTTCTAATTTTTGAATATAAATTTTTCCATCACCTATCTTTTCAGTATTTGCAGATCCTCTAATTGTCTCTACAATAGATTCTATGAATTCGTCGGATGACAAAATTTCAATTTTTATTTTGGGCAATACATCCACTTCATATTCACTTCCTCTATAAGTTTCAGTATGACCTTTTTGTCTGCCAAATCCTTTCACCTCAGAAATAGTCATTCCTGCCACACCTGATTTAATCAGAGCTGCTTTAACATCTTCAAGTTTATGCGGTTTTATTATAGTGGTAACTAATTGCATAACATATCCTTTCTTAAAGGGTAATTATTCCATATGAAATTATTAATCTGTATAAGCTGTCATTCCATGTTCAGAAATATCGATACCAGCAACCTCATCTTCTTCGCTTACTCTGACCCCCAACATCGCTTTAACTATATTCCACAATACCAACGAAAGAATAAACGTGAATAATCCTACGGCAACAATTCCTATAAATTGTTTAAATAATAATGATGTTCCGCCTCCATAAAATAAACCAACTACCCCAGAATCAATTGACGGAGCTGCAAACAAACCTAAAGCTAGGGTTCCAAAAATTCCGCAAACTAGATGCACGGATACCGCTCCGACGGGATCGTCTATTTTAATCTTGTCAAAAAACGGTACCGCTATACATACAATAACTCCTGCAATCGCACCGATAATCACAGCACCCATTGGAGTTACATTTGCACAAGGAGCTGTAATAGCAACCAGTCCAGCAAGTGCTCCATTCACACTCATAGAGAGATCAGCTTTCCCAAACATTGTCCTTGAAGCAATACTGGAAGTTATCACACCCGTTGCTGCTGCGAGATTTGTTGTAACTGCAATACGAGCTATTGCATCCGCATCTGCTGCCATTGTGCTACCAGGATTAAATCCAAACCAACCTAACCAGAGGATAAATCCACCTAGAGTTACAAGAGGTAAATTATGGCCAGGCATTGGACTTAATTTGCCTTCCGAGGTGTACTTTCCAATTCTAGGTCCTAAAACAATAATTCCAGCCAATCCAGCCCAACCACCTACTGAATGCACTACAGTAGATCCAGCAAAGTCTAGGAAACCCATTCCGCTTAACCATCCACCACCCCATATCCAATGGCCTTGAATAGGATAAACGATCGCTACAAGCAAGAAACTAAAAATCATAAAGCTCGAAAATTTAATTCTCTCAGCAACACACCCAGAAACAATTGTTGCGGCAGTTGCAGCAAAAACAAGTTGAAAGAAAAACTTTGCGTAAAGAGGTACTCCGGTCCATCCTAACGAGGAAAAAACACCTTTATAATTTGGATCTATTGCAGGACTGTTATCAGCTCCAGATAAGAAAAATCCGTTAGACCCCACAATAGAATTTCCATCACCAAACATAAACGCAAATCCAATGACCCAGAATGCGATAGATGATACGGCAACAACTCCTAAATTCTTATAGAGTATTGCCACTGCATTCTTTGCTCTACAAAGACCTGACTCCAGCATCGCAAAACCTGCATGCATGAAAAAAACTAAAAAACCGGCCACCATAACCCAAACAGTATCGGTAGCTACTTTTAATTCAGCTAACGTCTTAGCTAAAGACTTTAAGTCCTCAGCCCAAACACTACTTGAAAAACATAAAATTCCAAAAAATAAAAAACACAATGTAAAAATAAAGAACCTAATCCTTCGATCCATTTCCTTTAACCTCCTTACAATACGAATAAAATTGAATAAAAAATTTTTATTCAAAGTACGGAAAAAGTATTTCGGAAAAATTAGAGGATTATTTCTTTTAAATTAAAGATATGTTTCAAGAATATTTCATGATTGAGGAAATTTAAATTTTTTGCCATTAACAACTACTTCACTATGAATAGGAACTGGATATTTAACAAGACTTTCTGCATGACATCCACCCTTCGCATTTTTAATCAGAAGAGACAAACGTTCTTCAGGTGAGTCAGAATCAAAACTTAAAAAAGAACGCACTTGGGTCCAGCGAGAATGAACAGTTCCTTTTAGCACCGATCCTTCTCGAAAATATTCCATTTCAACCTTGCAAGAAGCTTTTCTAATCTCAATTTTCATCATTTTAGCAAATCTTGCTAATTGTGTTAAAAGTCAAAAACCAATTCCCATACAAATATAGGTCAGTGGTTGGGGATGTAAATCTGTACCCCCACTTCTAGGAAGTTCATCTGAAAAAACTTCAAAACGTCTATATTTGCCAACCTTAATCAAACTTCCATCTTCAATTGTTTGTGTTTCCGCCATCAGGAGTGAAACTACACCTTCAGGTGGGAGTTCGTCCTGATCAATTGAACGACTCCCTGGAAGAGAACTCATATCACGAGAATTAACAGGCTTTTTCATTACAAACCCTCAAATTATTTTACATTATGTTTCTATACACATTAAATCTTTTCCAGCTATTATATTCCCATTGTAATACTTCGAAATTTCTTCAAAAGCTTCTTCGTTAGAAGTGATAGGTGGTATGATATGAGAAAAAACCAAGACCCCCACGCCCGCCTTTTTGGCTGCGATAGAAATTTCTTCAGCTGTAGCATGATGACCAATTACTAAATCTGAAAATGAATTCCTAATTTGATATTTATCATATATATGTGGAACACAAAAATGTGCGAGTAAAATATTTGCGTCATGAGATAAACTAACAAGTTCCTCTGTGGGATGACCGTCACTGGCAATGACTATCGAATCTTCTTCTAAATCAAATCTATATGAAAGAATTTCATCTACATTCCCGTGAATTGTTCCTTTATCAACGGAGACAGTCATATCTTCTACCTCAAATCTATCGCCAGGAAAAAGAATTTTCACCTCTATCTCAGTTCCCGCCCTTGTATGCGTTCCCTCACGAACACGAAGATCAATATCATACTCATAATAATCAAGCATTTTTAAAACAATATTCTTCACTGGAGGAGGACCCCATACTTGGAGTGGTTTTTTTGCCCCAGTAAGCCAACGAGATATAAAAAAATCTCCGAAACCTGAATAATGATCTGAATGAAAGTGCGTGAAAAAGAGGTGATCTATTTCACTTAATTTAAAACCTGCTTTAACGATCTGCTGCGAAACATTCCTTGCTGCATCAACAAGGTAAAGATTTTGGTTAATACAAATCCCATTTGCAGGACCATTTTTTTCCTTATGAGGAGGGGGGGCTCCAGTTCCGAAAATAATAAGTTCCATCTTGACTCCTTAAAATTCCTAGTCCTTGTAATTATGTATTTTAGGAATAGGCAATTTGTTTGGATCATATCCATCTCTTAAAATTCTTTCACTATGCCATTTCTTGTCAACTTCTCCATTTTTTTCAATCCTCATCATATCGCACATAATTTCAACAATATTTCCATCAGGGTCTTCTATATAAATGGAACGATTCTCGCCAGGAGTACCATCTCCTTCTGGATGCGTTGAACTATGTAGTGTAGGACCTCTTATAATCTTAATTTCAGATACTGAATTAAGATATTCCACCCATTCTTCAAATATACTCCTATTTGGAACTTCAAAAGCAAAATGCATCAGGCCATACTCATCATTGTCTTGACTATGTTTTTTTGGAAGATCTATAGAGCCATCTTTAGGACGAAATTCAAACAGATTAATTGTATGGTGCCTATTAGTACATGAAATATGGCGACTAGGTCTTCCGCTCCATGACACAGTTTTTCTTCCATCGTTAATTTTAAATCCTAGCAAATCAACATAAAAATGTAGAGATTTATCTAAATCCCTAACTTTAATTGCTAAATGATCAAGACCGTTTAATTTAGGTGGCAACAGGCATCCCCTAGACTTAAACACCAAGAATGACTAAAGAGTAATTATTAGCACACAAACATTCGATTAAATATCTAATGATTTAAAAAAAACAAATTATTAAATAAATTCAAAAATCTAGAGAACCCCCTTTAAAAAACTATCTACTGGATTTTATTCGACTTTTTTGTTTAAATAACACTTAGTAAAACAAAAACATATCCATTAAACTTCTTAAGAGGGGATTTGTAATGAAAAACATATGGAAGCTCGTTCTTTCAACTGCATTCGTAATTGTTTTTGCTGGTACTACCGTACCTGCACACGGTGCAAAATTTCTAGTAATAGGTGGTGGTTCAACCACCGGAGTATATTATCAGGTTGCCTTAAACGTTTGTAAAATTGTAAACCAAAAACTAAAAGGCGCAGGATACAATTGTATTGGTCGTCCAGCTCTAGGTTCCGTCTTTAATATTAACGCTATCAAACGTGGACTATTGAATTTTGGTGTCGCTCAGTCAGATAGACATTGGCAGGCATATAACGGTTCCGCTAACTGGAAAGGAAAAGCATATAAAGGACTTCGAAGTGTCTTTAGTGCACATCCAGAGACCATTATGCTTGTTGCCAGAGCTAGTTCTGGAATTAAAAAAGTTTCAGATCTTAAAGGTCGCCGCGTTAATATTGGAAATCCTGGTTCAGGACAAAGAGGAAACGCTAAAGACGTTCTAAGAATTTACGGTATTGACCGAAATAAAGATATAAAAGCTCAAGGTCTACAACAAAATGAAGCCAATAGAGCACTAGTAGACAAAAAAATTGACGCATTCTTTTACACCGTGGGAAATCCATGGGGTGGTGGTCTTGAAATTTCAAATAGTACTGGAATTAGAATTATACCTGTAAATTCTTCTGGCATTCAGAAGCTCGTCTCATCAAAACCCTACTATGTAATGACAGCAATACCAGGTGGAATTTATAAAGGAGTTAATAAGGACGTAGCAACATATGCTGTGAAAGCTACCTTTGTTACCGGAAACAAAGAACCTAACGATGTTGTTTATAATGTTGTGAAAACAATCTTTGACAATCTAGATAGTTTCCGCGCAACTCATCCAGCATTTAAATATCTCAAACCTAAAGATATGCTAGGTGGTAATTCTGCACCATTTCACCCAGGTGCGATGCGTTACTATAAAGAAAAAGGATGGAAATAACGCTTCATAGCTTTTAAAATTCAGGCGGGGTGATTTATATCATCCCGCCTTATTTTTTATATTAAAATTGGAGAGATGAGTAAGAAAATCTTAATTGGCGTATATAAGCGATCTTCTTATTCCATCTACAAATAAATTGAATCAAAATGGAGTAAAAATCGCCCCGGAAACAGATATTAGCGCAAGAAAAGTGTGGTTTGTTTCTTTACTTGCATTTTCCTGGTCTCTTTTTCAATTATATATCGCGTATACACCCATAGATGCAATTAAAGCTAGAAATATTCATCTTGCATTTGCGATAGTAATGGTATTTTTTTCTTTTCCTAGCAATAAAAATATTTCATCCTGGAAGTTAAAATCAATATCCTTGAATGATTATTTCTTAGCATTTTTGGGTTTTTGCGGAGCATTATATGTAACTTGGGACTATCAAGGAGTTTTTGTAGAAAGGGCGGGACTTCCAAATAATACAGATATGATAATTGGCTCAATTTTTATCGTAATTCTACTAGAGGCAACGAGAAGATCGATAGGTCCCGCTCTCCCAATCTTAGCAATTATATTTATCGTTTATATTTTCAATGGAACATTTTTACCCAGATATCTGGCTCATGATGGCGCAATGGATCTACGTTCTTTGACCCGTGCTGTTGGGCATATGTTCATGAGTTCAGACGGTATTTGGGGCATACCTCTTTGGGTTTCTACAAGTTACGTTTTCCTTTTTGTGCTTTTTGGATCTTTACTGGAAAAAGCTGGTGCTGCAAATTATTTTGTTCAGGTCGCATTTGCAGCACTAGGACGTTTTCGGGGAGGTCCTGCAAAAGCAGCGGTAGTAGCCTCTGGAATGACAGGAATAGTTTCTGGATCTTCTATTGCTAACGTAGCAACAACAGGTATTTTTACAATTCCTTTAATGAAAAAAGTTGGATTGCCTGCATATAAAGCTGGAGCAGTCGAAGTAGGAGCAAGCACGAATGGACAACTAATGCCACCAGTAATGGGCGCTGCTGCATTTATTATGGCTGAGTTTCTCGGATTACCATATCTAGATATTATTCGCGCCGCTATTCTTCCTGCTCTGCTGTCCTATGTTGCTCTATTCTACGTTATTCATCTGGAAGCAATAAAACTTAATCTGAAACCCCTTAAACCAAATGAAATTCCGCATTTTTGGAAGACCTTCATTTCAGGAATTCATTATCTAATTCCAATTTTCATGTTGATCTACACTCTCGCGATAGAACGTATGTCAGCCGTAGAATCAGCACTCCGCGCTGTAATCCTAACCATAGTACTTATTTTATTACAAGGTCCTATTAAAAGTGTTTTGCAAGAAATTCGTGCAATGAAAGAGGAGTCGGGAGTTAGGAAATTTATAGACCTGTCTCAAATCTTTATTTTTAAAAATATCATAAATAGAATTAGTAAAGCTTTATTAATCGGATTAACTATTAGCTTAGAAAAAACGATCCAAGGTTTAATTGCGGGCGCTAAAAATATGATGGGAATTGGGGTCGCAACTGCAGCGGCAGGAATTATTGTCGGAACAGTTACTCTTACTGGTTTAAGTGGGCGATTTATAGAACTCATTGAAATTATATCGTTAGGGAATGTTGTTCTTATGCTACTTTTGACCGCTCTATGTAGTCTAGTATTAGGGATGGGTCTTCCAACTACTGCTAATTATATTGTAATGGCAACTTTAACAGCTCCTGTGATTGTAGTATTAGGAGGAAAATCAGGCCTCGTAGTTCCAATGCTAGCAGCTCACCTTTTTGTATTTTATTTTGGAATTTTGGCTGACGATACTCCACCGGTAGGATTGGCCGCATTTGCAGCCTCTGCTATAGCTAAATCTGACCCTATAAAAACCGGTATTCAAGGTTTCATTTATGATTTAAGAACGGCAATCCTTCCTTTCGTTTTTATTTTCAACCTAGAAATACTTATGATCGGGGGATTGGATGAAAAAGGCAATATAATATGGATCGATGATATTTTTAAGATAGGATGGATTTGCTTCTCTGCGCTTATAGCAATGTTTGCATTTGCTTCTGCCTTACAAGGTTTTTTTGCAGATAGATGTAATATTGTAGAAAGAATTTTTCTAATTTTAATATGCCTGGCATCCTTTCGACCATTAATTTTTACAGATTTTTCCGGCATACCTAGAATTTTTGTGCAATTAATTGCCATAATTCTTTTCGGGCTACTTTATATAATACAAAAGAAAAGACGGATTTCACAAAAAATTGAATAAGATATTCCTACGCAAAATTGCCTTTATAGATATCATTTTTTATATTACAAATTATTAAATAATTTTTTTGTAAAAAATTTATAAATTTAGAAATATATATAAGTTGTTAGGAGGTTTCTTAATGAAAAACAATCAAACTATAGAATATGTAATTAAGGACCATGTCGCGTGGATCACCTTAAATAGACCAGAAAAGAAAAACGCAATTAATAGAGCAATGCGCAAAGAAATTCAAGAAGCATATACAGACGTAAAACTCAATGATGAAGTCTGGGCTGCTGTGATCACGGCAAATGGGGATGTATTTTGTTCAGGAAAGGATCTTCTTGAAAAACTTCCGGAAGATGACGGAGAAGTTATGTCTAATGATGAACTATATTTATATCTAAGACATATTTATAAACCTGTTATCTGCGCAATTAATGGTCCCTGCTTAGCGCAAGGTGGAGGATTTGCTCTTAACTCCGATATCGTTATCATGAGCGAAAATGCTTCAATAGGATGGCCACAAGTCAAAAGAGGAATTTCTTCAGTGAGCGGTCCTGTTCTACTTGCACAATCGATTCCATGGACACAAGCAATGAGTTATTTGATGAGAGCAAAATTTATCCCAGCAAAAGAATGTTTTCGTTTTGGAATTGCAAATGAAATCGTCTCTTTCGATGAATTGTCTAATACCGCTGAGCGTTGGGCAAAAGAAATACTTTCTAATGCTCCTGCAGCAGTTTGTGCTGTAAAAGAAGCTGCCCGTAGAGGAGAACATCTTCCCTTCGTTGACAGGATGTATTTGGCAAGAGATATAGCAAACAAAGTACTACATACGGAAGATTCTAAAGAAGGTATTCTAGCTTTTAAAGAAAAAAGAGAGCCAAAATGGAGAGGAAAATGATGTCGGAAGATTCTTCTAATTCTCCTCTATTCGGATTAAAAGTATTTGATATGACTCAGATTATAGCTGGTCCTTTTTGTACTACTATGTTAGCTGATCTTGGTGCAGAAATAGTTAAACTTGAACGGCCGCCTTACGGTGACGACACAAGAACTGTTGGACGATATAAAGGCAGAGAAAATCATGAAGATTATTTCTACGCAAACAATAGATCAAAAAAAAGTATAGTACTAAATCTAAAAAATGAAGTTGAACGACTCGCTGCTATTGCACTGGCAAAAGAAGCTGATGTTCTAGTAGAAAATTTAGCTATTGGAACTGCAGAAAAATTTGGTCTTGGATGGAACGACTTAAAAAAAGAAAACCCAACACTTGTTTACTGTTCACTATCTGGATTCGGACAAACTGGTCCTTATAAAAATCGAGTTGCTTTAGATCCCATTCTTCAATCTATATCAGGAATGATGAGTGTAACAGGAGTGCCAAAAGGTGAACCTATGCAATTAGGTGCGCCCGTTGTAGATTCAATTGCAGGTATGTTTGCAGCATATACAATTTTAGGAGCCTTACATTCTGTCCAAAAAGAAGGTAAAGGCAGATATATTGATATAAGTATGCAAGATTCAATCCTTTCAGTTTTAGGACCCCGAATGGGTGAAATTTTACAAGCCGGTATCAAGCCAGAAAGACATGGAAATGAAAACCCAATGCGAGTTCCTGCCAACACCTACAAAACCAAAGACAATAAAGATATTACTGTAATTGTTCAAAATGACAGGTATTGGAAACCTTTTTGTATCGCCCTTAAACAGGAAAAATGGATAAACGACCCTCGTTTCTCATCAATGGAAGGAAGAAGAAATCATCGAGATTTTATCGACGAAATCACAGCAGAGTGTTTTATTTCTAACACTTCTAATTATTGGGCTACAAGGCTTGAATCTCAAAGAGTTCCGTTCGCAATAGTAAATGATTACAAAGATGCTCTAGAAGATGCTCAAGTTCAACACCGAGAATTAATAAAAACTATTTCTCATCCTACATCCGGAAAAATACGAGTCGTTGGCCCTCCTTGGAAAATGAGTGGGACACAAGCAGATATTACCTCCCCTCCTTTACTTGGAGAACACACTATAGAAGTTTTAAAACAATGGTTAAATTGGAATGATGATCAAATACAAGATTTTAAAAACAAAAAATCTTAAAGGACATGTGTTCCTAGTCATATCTTAGTTTTTATATATATAAAATTTTACAATATTTCGTCCGATGATAGTTGAAAGAAACAGTCTCATCATATTAAAATCACAATCGTTGTGTGAAATCGATTATGTTTTATTAGATATTTTTTATTTTATTTAACAGTACCCGGAGGGCACTTTTAATATGTTAGCTTGGCTCCCTGAGAATATTTCATTAGAAGGAAAAGAAGTTGATTTTTTCTTTTATATTTCTTACTACCTTACAACTATAACTTTTATACTTGTAGCTGTAACAATGGCTGCTTTCCTTATTATATACAGACAAAAACCTGGGCAAAAAGCCAAGTATTCACATGGAAATAATACTCTAGAAATAATTTGGACAGTCGTTCCTACGGTGATACTTCTGGTTTTTGTTCTAATGACTCAAGCTTCTTGGGCTAGACTGAAATATACACCGCCAGCTAATCCCGATGTTAGAGTAGAGGTAATCGGCAAGCAATTTAACTGGGTTATCGTTTACCCTGGTCCAGATCAAAAATTTGGCACTTCCGATGATCTCAAGTTAGACAATCAGCTTAATGTTCCTGTGAATAAACAGGTCTTAATTACTCTTAAAGGTGAAGATGTTATCCATAGTTTCTTCATCCCTGCGGTAAGATTAAAACAAGACATTCTTCCTGGAAGAAAAATTCCTTTCTGGTTTACGCCAATTAAGACCGGAACATACGAAATGCCTTGTGCCGAATTGTGTGGTGTAGGTCACTCAGGAATGAAAGGTGAGTTGGTAGTACATACTGAAGAAAGCTATAAGAAATGGTTGAAAACTGCTTGGTCAAAAAAAGAAGAAAAATCTTAAAATTCTAAAATTAAATTAAGGGATATCCAAAGCATGAGCGAATCAAATCATACAAGTTCAACACATGACGATCACCACTCTCATGGTGGATTTTGGAGTACCTATATTTTCTCATTTGATCATAAGACTATAGGTAAACAGTTTTTATGGCTTGGTTTGTTGATGATGATAGTTGGTGGTCTTCTTGCCCTAATGTTTAGATGGCAATTAGCATGGCCAGTAGAAAAGTTCGACACTGCGATTTGGGGTCTGAGTTGGCTTTCTGATGAAAATCCATTTCTTCCTGAAGGAAAAATGGGGCCGGATGTTTATAATATGTTTGTCACCATGCATGCAACAATCATGGTTTTTTTAGTAGTTATGCCAATACTCGTTGGCTGCTTTGGTAATTTTCTCATACCTTTAATGATCGGTGCACGTGATATGGCATTCCCATGGCTAAATATGCTTTCTTTCTGGACTGCAGTTTTAGGTGCGATCGTAATGTCTTGGGGGTTTTTTGTTGAAGGTGGACATGCATCAGCAGGGTGGACAGGATACGCCCCTTTATCGACTGTATCAGATTATACCGGTGTTGAATGGGGACAAAATCTATGGGCGATTAGTCTGTTTATCCTCAGCCTTTCTTCTCTTATGGGATCTGTAAATTACATAACAACAATAATAAATATGCGAACAAAAGGGATGAACTGGTTTAGAATGCCTCTATCAATTTGGGCTCTTTTTATTACTGCTATTTTGGGCTTACTTGCACTACCAGTTCTTGGTTCTGCCTGTGCGCTTATGATTTTTGATAGAGTTTTTGAAACCGCATTTTTCAATCCAGCAAAAGGCGGAGAGCCTTTATTATGGCAACACCTTTTCTGGTATTTTGGACATCCTGAGGTATATATTCTTGTTCTTCCGGCAATGGGTATGGCTTCTGATATATTGAGTGTTTTCTCAAGGAAACCTGTATTTGGTTATAGGGCTATGGTATATGCTATGTCATCTATTGCTTTCCTATCGTGGATTGTTTGGGGTCATCATATGTTTCAATCTGGGATGAATCCTGCTTTAGGCACAGCATTTATGATGACTACTCTCGTTATTGCAATTCCCTCTGCTATAAAAACATTTAATTGGCTAGGAACTCTTTGGGGAGGTTCCATAAGATTTACCTTGCCAATGCTTCATGCTCTAGCTTTTGTTATTCTTTTTGTAGTCGGAGGACTAAGTGGAATTTATATGGCATCAAACGTAGTTGATATTTACATTCACGACACCTATTTTATTGTTGCTCACTTCCATTATGTTATTTTTGGTGGAACGATGTTCGCAATTTTTGGCGGAATTGCGTATTGGTTCCCAAAAATGTTTTCCACTTATTTTGATAGTGCTCTCGGCAAAGTACATTTTTGGCTTACTTTTATATTCTTTAACTTAGCTTTTTTTCCAATGCATATTCTAGGAGTTGGTGGGCATATGAGAAGGATTTATGATCCTACTCAATATGAGTATTTAGCAGATTTGCAACCAATGAATGTTTTTATTACTTTAGCAGCTGCGGGTATGGGTTTGGGTCAAATTCCTTTTGCCTTAAACTTTTTCGGTAGTGTATTTAGCTTAAGTGGAAAACTATACAAACACTTCTCTCAAATCTTTACAAGTTTAATTGTTGGATTTATATCCTATAAGTCTGTTGCATTTCTCCTTGAAGGAATAACAAAACCTGTTATTACAAATACAACAAGAACAATTTCTGGCGTTGTTTCTATCGTTTTCTTTATTATTATTTATCGTTACCTAGTCCGTAATATGAAGATTTTTGGAGAGCTTGCTGTTCAAAATCCTTGGGACGCAAATACACTTGAGTGGGTCGCTCCAACTCCCGCACCACATGGAAATTTTGGTCCTGAGTTGCCTGTTGTGTTTAGGAATCCTTATGAATATAGTGTTCCTGGGGAAACTGAAGACTGGGCACCTCAAACTACACCTTTAAAACCTCAGGCAGATGGGGCATCGCACTAGTTTTATAGAGGTTTTTAAAATGGTTCCTCTTGAAGTTTCATCCCCTACAGGGGATAGAAAATCAAACTCAGCAGTATGGGCAAATTGCTTCTGTGTTCTTTCTTGTCTGGTGACTGTTATTCTCATTTTATTCGGTGGCTTAGTTACTAGCATGGGCGCAGGCCTTGCTGTTCCTGACTGGCCAACAAGTTTCGGTTATAATATGTTCCTATTTCCATGGTCAAAAATGATCGGTGGTATTTTCTATGAACATATGCATAGACTTTTAGGTTCCATCGTAGGCATACTTACCGTTACGACTGCAATAATCATTTTTATGACCGACAAAAGAAAGTGGTTAAAATATTTATCTTTGATAGCTTGCGCACTTGTAATCTTACAAGGAATCCTTGGTGGACTGAGGGTGGTGCTTATAGAAATTGACCTTGCGATAGTTCACGCATGTGTTGCCCAACTTTTTTTTGCACTCATGGTATCTATGACTCTTTTTACTTCCAAAGGTTGGATTGCAAATCAAAATTCCAGCCAAAATGACCAAAAACTAAACCTCCTTGTTCTTTTAACAGTTTTTTCTATATACATTCAAACTATTTTAGGTGCGCTACTTAGGCATACAGGAAATTTACTAGAGACTCATTTTCTATTTGCTTTTGTCGTCGCATCATTAGTTATTTGGGTATGTGTTCGAACTAACAGGATTCATTATGATAACAAAGAAATTTTAAGAAATGCTAATTTTTTAGGTATTTTTCTTTGTCTGCAAATCCTACTTGGACTTTTTGCCTTCGTTCAAAAATATACAATACTAGGAAAAAGTTTTCCTTATATAACTTTTTTAATTTCCACTTCCTTGCATGTTGTTTTTGGAGCACTACTACTTGCTTCTGCAATTACTCTCACTTTGAGGGTACTCCGCTTTCCTTATATAAACTCAGAAATTATCCATTCTAACTCTATGGAAATAAGCGCATAAAATGAGTTTTTTTGTTCAAACTACTAATTTAGAAAAATTTTCCAAAAATAGAAAGTTTGGCTTCTTTCTCAGCTTGGTAAAACCACGACTTGTTCCTATGGTTTTAATTGCTACTGCTGCTGGATTTTATTTAGGAAGTCCTGCGAATATTGATTTATTAACACTCTTCCATGTTTTAATCGGAACCGCTCTTGCTTCAAGTGGAACCTTAGCACTAAACCAGATTATAGAAACAGATATAGATAAAAAAATGAGTAGAACGAAAGATAGGCCCCTTCCTAGTGGCCATATTTTTAAGTCTGAAGCAATAATTTTCGCAATTTTGCTCTTAATTTCAGGCTTAACTTACCTACTAATTTTGGGAAATATTATATGTAGTTTTGTTACATTATCCTCAGCAGCTATTTATCTACTTGTATATACTCCTCTCAAAACAAGATCTCCATTGAATAGCATTGTTGGAGCAATACCTGGGGCAATTCCTCCTTTAATTGGATGGTCGGCTGCCAGTGGGTTCTTATCCATAGAATCCTTTATACTTTTCACAATTCTTTTTTTATGGCAGATACCACATGCTTTAGCTATAGCTATTATATATAAGGAAGAATTTGTTGCCGCTGGAATTAAATTATTACCTGTAGATGATCCAGAAGGAAAAAATACTTGTCGACATATTATTATATATTGCCTGACATTAATTCCTGTTGGAATGATGCCTAAATTTATCGGAATGGCTGGAAATATTTATTTTTTCTCATCTATTGTTTTAGGAATAATATATCTTAGTTTTGGGGTTTCACTTTTTAGAAATTATAGTGTCACTTATGCCAGAAAACTTTTTTACGTATCTTTAATTTATTTGCCATTATTACTTTTGACTATGGTCTTAAATCAAGTTAATTAAAAGGAATTTGTCCTATGAAATACGAAAAACAAAAAAGGGGAAATATAAAAACCATTTTCTTTCTTCTCGCTATCGTTACTACCCTGGTTGTTTCTTCAGTGATTACGGTCTTATTGAAAAACTAATTTTATCTCTATAAAAGGCATTACTGTTGGATAAGTCCCCCCAAAAAGAACTTGTTTCAAACTCTCAGATTGCAATGATTATTTTTATTGCCGCTGAGTTAATGTTTTTCTCTGGTCTCATAAGTACTTTTCTAGTTTTTAGATTTAGTGGAGAACCTTGGCCACCTCCGTTTCAACCTAGATTTCCAATACCTTTGACTGCGATAAATACAGTTCTCTTAACTATTAGTAGTTTTACTATGTGGCAAACCCAAAAAAAAATGAAACAAAAATCTAATTTTCTATCTTCATTTTCAATAACTATATTTCTTGGGATTACTTTCCTGCTAATTCAAGGATTTGAATGGATTAAAATGCTGAATTTTGGACTATCTGCAAAAACAACACCTTATGGCTCTACTTTTTATGTCATTATTGGCACTCACGCTGCCCATGTTCTAGGAGCAGTTATATGGTTGTTCTTATTATTCTTAAAAGTATTAATTAAAAAACCAGAAAATCTAACAGATTCGAATGTATCTCTTTGTGCAATGTACTGGCATATGGTTGTGGGATTATGGCCAATATTATTCATTTTAGTTTATTTAATCTAGATATTTTCAAAAGCCAGATTGATTGACATGTCTAATTCTAGTGGGCATAATTTTGCAATGAAAAAGTTGTTTAGAAAGATACATTTAATGTTTTTTATTTTTTCCCCGGCATTGTTAATTAAGCCATCTGAAGCTTTAGCGTGCTCTGTATGTGGTCAGAATGATTCCTTTTTTTGGAGTTTTATTTTTTTAATTGTAATACCGTACCTTATAGTTTTTTCAATAGTAGGGTATTTTTTGTTGTATAAAAGATATAGACACGCGAAGTAAGATAATCAAAGGAGAAGATTTTGAGTGAAGTAGCCTCAGCAAGTCATGTGGTCGAACCAGCAGAAACCCCCTTAACCCCTGAAAGTTGGGGCAAACTAGGAATGTGGATTTTTCTAGCAGGTGATGCTATGTCTTTCGGTACATTACTTGCAGGGTATGCACTGTTGAGAGGTTCCAGTGAAAATTGGCCTGTTCCAATGGAAGTTTTGGGAATAAATTTAACTGCCTTCATGACTTTTCTTCTCATAGTTAGCAGTGTAACAATGGTAAAAGGATTAGAGGCAATAAAAAACGGAGACAATAAAGGTCTTGTTAAATTTTTATCTTATACGATTTTAGGAGGAGCAATTTTCCTCGGGTTGCAAGCCTATGAATGGACACATCTAATACAATCAGGTCTCTATATTGCCGAAAATCCTCATGGGGATGCCCTTTTTGGTGCAACCTTTTATGCAATTACAGGCTTCCACGGCTTGCATGTTACAGGTGGGGTAATTTATTTATGCTTTATAGCTTATCGTGCTAAAGCAGGAAAATATTCTTCTACAAACTGGAACGAGGTCGAAATAGTTGGTTTATACTGGCATTTTGTTGATCTGGTTTGGATTTTAGTATTTACATTCATTTATTTATTGTAATTTGTTTGGAGAAATTTAAACATGACATCCAATGAACACGGTCACGAAGAACACCATACTAATTATATGGCTATTTTTTGGTGGTTACTTGCTCTTACAATAATAGAAGTTCTTGCTGGAATACCTGAAGCAAGTCCATCTTACCCACAAATTTTAAAGGCTTCTATACTAGTTGGTTTTGCTGTTGTTAAAGCTTTATTGGTTGCTATGTATTTTATGCACCTCAAAGACGAAAAAAGTGTTTTGAGTTATATAGCCCTGATTCCTTTTGTATTATGCGTTTTTGTTGTACTTATGGTACTCCCTGACTTTTAAAGTTTGAATTAAGGGTATTTTTAAGGACTTTCAAAGTTGTCTTTTCAAGATCTTCCAACTGTCAATGCTATTCTGAATGCACTTAGTGCTGTGTTTCTAGTTATTGGATATGTGCAAATTCGTATCGGGAAACCTATAAAGCATAAATTTTTTATGATCGGTGCCTTTTCAATATCGATTATCTTTTTGATCAGTTATTTAATTTACCATTATCAAGTTGGGTCGGTTAGTTTTAAAGGACAAGGGTATATAAGACCCTTTTATTTTGCAATTTTAATTTCTCATACAATACTCGCTACTTTAGTTCCTCCATTAGCCGTAATTACGATTTACAGAGCCTTTAAAGGTCAATTTGCAAAACATAAAAGAATTGCTCGGTGGACTTTTCCTATTTGGTTATATGTTTCTATAACCGGAGTTATGGTTTATCTAATGCTTTACGTTTTTTATCCAAACGCATAATGTCTTTTTATATTTACGTAAAAAATGCATTTTTACTTAGATGTCCTAATTGCATGCAAGATGATATTTTCTCAGGAATATTTAAAATGAATCCTAAATGTAGAAATTGTCTTCATATCTATGAAATAGAACAAGGTTATTTCATTGGGGCAATTTATATCAATTATGGAATAACTGTATTGTCATGTTTTTTTCTATACAATATTTTAAGTTTATGTTTTGCTCCAAAATTAGAATTCTTAATAGTTTCTTTGTCTTTATTCTGTGTTATTTTTCCTATTTTCTTTTTTCGATTTTCAAGATCATTGTGGATTAATATAGATTTTTTCATAAATAAAAAAGTTACAAGCTCTTCTAATAAGAAAGTATAAAAGTAAGTATGAATAACAAATATGCTATTTCTATTCAATCGTTAAGTTTTTCTTACGGTCAACAAAATGCTTTAAATAATTTTTCTTGCGATATAGAGGAAGGTGAAATCTTCGCTCTTCTAGGACCTAATGGTGGAGGAAAAACAACTTTATTTAAAATTCTCGCCACACTTCTTCCTCTTCAAGAAGGAAATGCTAAAATATTTGACATGATGCTAAGAAATAGCCCAAAAGAAATTCGGAAATTTATTGGCGTTGTTTTTCAAAATCCAAGTATTGATATTAAATTAACCGTCAAAGAAAATATGACACATCATGGAAGACTTTTTAATATTACAGGGAAAACTCTACTCAAAAGGATAGAACAAAATCTGGAACATTTTAATCTTAAAGAACGAAAAAACGAATTAGCTGAAAACTTATCCGGAGGATTAAGAAGAAGGCTAGAGTTGGCAAAAACTCTTATAACAAAACCTAAAATTTTACTTTTAGACGAACCAAGTACTGGTTTAGATCCAGCAATACGAATTGATCTAAGTACAGAACTTAAAAGACTTCAAAAAGAAAATAATACAACTATAATATTTACGACACATCATATGGATGAAGCAGAAAGATCTGATCGAGTAGGAATAATACACGAAGGAAAATTAATTGCGAAAGGCAACCCTGTAGAATTAAAAAAAGAAATTAGAAACGATATAGTAATAAAAATTGAAACAAATAATCCTGAAGAACTTAAAAAAAATATTTCAGAAAAATTTCGATTAGAACCTAATGTTTCAAACGAATCTTTGTTTATCAACACCTCCAAGGATGATGATGCAATTCATAAACTTTACCATGTTTTTTCTGATCAAATTCAATCAATTACCTTTTCTCAACCTTCATTAGAAGATGTTTTTGTTCAAAAAACAGGATATCAATTTAAGGATATTGAAAACAAATCTATTGAATAGGAATATAAAATGGTTTTTTTGCTTTGCAGTTTCACAATTTGGCAAAGAGAAATAGTTAGATTTCTTAGACAGAGAAGTCGTATAGTAGGAACACTTGGTCAACCATTTTTATTCTGGATTTTACTAGGCAGTGGGTTCGGTAGTTCATTTAGAATCAAAGGCGTTGAATTAAGTTCTGGGTATCTTGAGTATTTTTTTCCTGGAATTCTCGTAATGATGATTTTGTTCACAGCTATATTTTCTACATTTTCAGTTGTAGAAGATAGAAAAGCGGGATTCCTCCAGTCAGTTCTTGTTGCTCCAGTACCAAGGGAAGCAATTATTTTAGGACATATTCTAGGAGGAACGACTTTATCAATTTTGCAAGGCTTTCTTTTTCTTTGTGCTGCACCTTTAGTTGGAATAACTTTAACTTTAGAAATTATTGGATTGTCATTCTTAATTATGCTTTTTATCAGTTTTTCATTAACGAGTTTAGGTTTGGTTTTTGCATGGAGAATTGAGTCAACCCAAGGATTTCATTCAATAATGAATCTTTTCCTTATACCTTTATGGCTTTTATCAGGAGCAGTTTTTCCAGCAAGTAGTGCTCATCCCATAATTAGCTGGCTCATGACAATAAATCCTTTAACTTATGGAGTTACAATTCTTCGAAGAAATCTTTTCCCAAGTCAAACTGAATTTTTTTCGGTTTTCCCTTCTACATTAACCTGCTGGGTAATTATTTGTAGTTTCTCTGTAATTATCTTTCTAATAGCTTCACGAACAGCAAAAAAATATCAAGGATAGGAAGAAAAAAATATAATTTGTAAAATTTATTTCAAACTAGAAATAAAACTTGAGAGAGCCTCAAGTTTCTTATTGCTTAAATAAGGAAGAGCCCTCATTTTACCTTTTCCTTTAGATACAACGGTTTTAATATAATTTTTAGTTAAATTTCTTCCTCGTAATTTTGGTGCAATGCCAGTCCCACCAGCATTAATCCCATGACAGGAAGCGCAATTTTTCAAGAATATTTTTTTACCATTTAATGTATTTGATATAACTGGACTTCCACAACAAGTAGCTTTTTCCAGCATGATTTGAGGATTACTTAGAAAAAAATAATACCCTGCAACAAATAAACAAACAACTACTATTACTCCAAAAACAATTTTCAAAAAAACCTCGTTTCTGATTTTATCTAAAATATTTTCTTATGCAAAAATTTTCTTGCATTCTTTCCTGAATAGTCCGACACACATTGTCCATTTCCATTTACTCTATATTTGTATGTAATAAGTCCCTCAATTCCCATTGGACCTCTGGCGTGAATTTTGTCAGTAGCAATTCCGACTTCGGCGCCAAATCCATATCTATATCCATCAGCAAAACGAGTGGACGCATTCCACATTATGCTTGCAGAATCTACGTTAGTTGAAAATTTTTCAGCAGAACTTTCATTATTAGTAACTATTGAATCAGTATGACGAGAACCATATTTATTTACATGGCAAATAGCATCATCTAAATTATCTACTATTCGTACTGAGATTATAAGATCTAAATATTCTGTCTCCCAGTCTATATTCGTAGCTTTTTCAATTTCAGGAAAAATTTCAAGCGTTCTTTCACAGCCTCGTATTTCAACATTTTTTTCTTTCAACGCACTAAAGATAAGGGGTAGAAATTTATTTGCAATATCTTTATGAATTAATAGGGTTTCAATTGCATTACACACTCCTGGATACTGAGTTTTAGAATCAATTGTAAGATTTACAGACATTTGTTCGTCTGCATCAGCATCTATATAAAGATGACAAATCCCATCCGTGTGGCCCAAAACCGGAATATTTGAATTTTCTTTGATATAACGAACAAAATCATTTCCTCCTCGAGGGATTAAAAGATCAATAGCATCGTCTCTACAAAGTATAGACCTTACATCTTCTCTTCCTTCTAAAAGTTGTATTGTTCCTGATGGAAGACCGGAATCATTTAAAACATTTGAAATCAATTCGGTAAGGAGTAAGTTCGTATTAAAAGCTTCGCGACCACCCTTTAAAATAACTACATTCCCAGATTTGATACACAGTGAAGCAATTTGTACTAAAGCATCAGGTCTTGACTCAAAGATAGCAGCTACTACACCGATAGGACAACTTATGCGATTAAGTTCAAGCCCATCATCTAAAAGAGTTTTCATTTGAATTTTATTTAATGTGTCCTCTAGTTCTGAGACAGCTAAAACACCATTAATTATCTCTTCAATTTTAGAT
>CAYWAX010000007.1:0-22029 GCA_964456425.1 uncultured Nitrospinaceae bacterium
CTAGATGCAGCTTTTGATTTAATCGAGGAACGTAGGGACATAGGACAGGATGTGACTTGCGATCGTTATCCATATATTGCTTCTAATACACATTTAAGTGCACTTCTACCAGATTGGGCTCATGAAGGTTTAATGAATGAAAAAATAGAACGTTTGAAGAAGAAAAAAATCAGAAAACTTTTAATTTCGGAACTGTCAGAAAAAAGAAGTAAAGAAAAAGATTGGAATAGTATTATGATTAGTCGTGTTTTGACAAAAAAAAATAAAGATGTAGAAGGCAAAACCTTATTTCAACTTGCAAAAATAAAATCTAAGGATCCTGCTGAAGTTACTTTAGACTTATTGATAGAGGAAAAATTAAATGTAGAAATAATTATTTTTATGATGAATGAAGGGAACATGCGTAAAATTATAAAAAAAGACTATACTATGATTGGTTCTGATGCCGGAGCTCTCACTCATAAGCCACCGCTTGGTGTTGGCAAGCCACATCCGAGGAATTTTGGAACATTTCCTCAAGTGTTAGGTTCATTAGTGGTTAAAGAAAAACTAATGACTATGTCAGAAGCAATAAGAAAAATGACTTCATTGCCATGTAGTAGGCTTGGGATAAACGATAGAGGCAAGATTGATATAAACATGAAAGCTGACTTAGTTTTATTCGATTCAAAGAAAATTCAAGATAAAAGTACTTATCAAAATCCTATGGTATACCCCGAAGGAATTAAAATGGTTTTGGTTAATGGAATATCTGTAGTTGAAGATGGTGAATACACTGGTGCATTGCCCGGTATTACTCTTAAAAAATCTATTCTTTAAGGAGAAGATAATTTGATTTCCTGGCTTTTTTCTCCAGATTTCTTGATTTTGGTTACGTTAACTCTAATAGGTTTTCTGATTTTTCTTTTCTTTCGTTTCAACAGCACTAAAAGATTAAGGAAAGATGATCCGGATTTTTTACTTAGAGATATAAGTAAAAGTTTATCTTCTAATGATTCTGTAGAGATGATCTCTGGTAATAAGACTACCTTTGTGTCTTTAGATAACAAGGAAATAAATCAAATAACAGAAATTTTAGATTCAACTCCAGAACATCTAAGTTTAAAGAATGAAAATTTCAAACAATCAATAAAGCTGAAAATTTATAGATTGTTAAAGTTGCCATTTCTGAAAAAAGAAACATCCATTCCTGTGATGAAAGAGAATGGGATGGAACAGATAGAAACAGACGAAACATCTATTCCAGTGATGGAAGAGAATGAGATGGAACAGATAGAACCAGACGAAATATCTATTCCAGTGATGGAAGAAAATGAGATGGAACAGATAGATATAGAGGAGAAATCTATCGATTCGAAAGAAAGATTGGAAAATTTATCTCAAATTGAACTTCCTTTTTTTCAAGAAGAAGAAAAATCTAATAACTTATTAAATCCGGAGGAGCCTCTTCAAGAAGAAGCCTTAACTTATGATGAAATTTTTATTCCAAAAGATTTAGAAGGGGATAAAAGAAAAAAAACATCTGCGATCAAAAAATTAGAGATAGATGAAGTGTTATTTTCCTTCTCGGCTGAACAAGAGAAAAATTCTGAGCCAAATGACTATACTGAAAAAATAAATTCAGAAAATCAAATCAAAGACAATCCTGAAAACTCTGATGAGATATTTGATGTGCTAAATGAAAATGTGGAAATTGAGAGAGAAAACAAAAAAGCAGAAGTTGACTTTTCTTCAAAAGAAAATCCAGTTCAGAATAAAGATTATGAATCTACAGAAGAAATCTATGATTCAATCTCTGAGTTAGATGTGCATGTTAATGAAGAAGAAATCTTAAATACATCAAAAATCAAATTCGATAATATGAGTAAAATTCAGACTTCCTTAGAAACAATTTGCGAAGATCTTTATCTGTCTGTTGAAAAACCTAGTAAAAAACTATCTGAATATGATTCAGCTCTTTTAAAAACAATTGAAGAACAAATCACTCAACTCACAGATGATGGAAAAAATATATCGTCTAATATTTTACTTCGTTATGCAATAACATTTATGTACAAAGAAGAGTATGGAAAAGCAACTAGTATACTTAAAGAAACTTTACTCAAAACAGAGCAACTAGGATATGTTTTAAATGCTTTAGCCGTTGCAAGCTTTGCGAGAAATAATTTGGAATCCTCGATTACTTATAGTTTAGAAGCTCTTAGAGAATGTGGCGACGATAGGACACTAAAAGATATCGTATCATCAAATATTGGTTATTTTTACCTTCAAAAAGGAGAACTTGAAAAAGCTTTAAAATCATATTTAGAAATATTAGATGAAGAAAATTTAGGCATAGAGACTTCTTTATTGCCAAGTCTCCATCTAAGAGTAGGTAAAATTTTTAATAGTATTGGTGATAAAGATCAGGCACGTCATCATCTAACTGAAGCTATTCAACTTTCTCAAGGGAAAGGAAACGAGTTAATACGGATTCAATCACTCGTTGCATTAGCTTCTTCTCAAACAAAATCTGGATCAATAGAAGCTTCTTTGAAAAGTTTAGAAGAAGCGTTACGAATTAGTCAATTAATAAAAAACAGAGAACAGGAAGCGCTTATCCAAGGTCATATGGGATTAGCTTTTACAGCGAAAGATCAATTTTCAAAGGCACTTCTTTATCATAAGAAAGCAGTTGAAATTTATAAAGAGATTTATAATGTTAAAGGTGAGGCAAGCAATCTTGCTAGTATTTCAAATATTTATTATTTTCAAGACAATCTAGATGAAGCACAGTATTTCTGTGAAAAAGCATTAGATTTAAGTTTTGAAAGTAATAATTTACATGCAATAGGACAAAATTTAACAAAGCTAGGAAGAATCTTTTTCGAAAAAAATGAATGGGTTCTATCCTGTGAAAAACTAAGTGAAGCAAGGAATATATATACGAAGTTAGGAGATTTTGACAGAATAAGTGAGATTGAAGGTATTTTGAATATAGCGAAGTCAAATGATAAAAAAGAAGAAGTTTTTTAGAAATTACTTATAAAAGATATTTCCCAATTATGTCCATATATATTTTTGTGGATTTAGTAAGTTCTTTTATATTTACAAATTCGTTAGGGCTATGAGCTTGTTCAATATTTCCTGGTCCCAAAAGAAAACACTGTTTGTTTTTTGTTCTAGAAGCTACAACACCTGCATCTGAATAGTAACTCACACCTAATATCTTTGTTTTATTCCCAATATTTTTTTTAAGAACTTCTTTTATAAGTATACACCCTTCACTTTCTTCGTTAGAAATTATAGGTGGTCGATCAATGCATATCGACTTAACAATGCCTTTAGCTCCAGGTAATTTTCTGCAAGAATTATTTATAGTATCTTTTATAAGAGTTTCAATTTTTTTAATCGTGAGTGGTGGAATAAATCGAACGTCAATCTGAAACTTGCACTGATCGGCTACCATATTTGTTTTTCTTCCTCCTTGAATAATACTTGGAACAAAAGTCGTTTTGCCTAACAGGGAATTGCTAAAGTTGTTCTTTTTGAATTCATCATAAAGGTCTTGAATAACAACGCACGAAGCATGAATTGCATTTATGCCCATGTGTGGAGATGCAGCATGCGCATTTTTTCCTTTTATTTCAATTTCATACCACATAGCACCTTTTTGAGCGGTCACGAGATTTAACGAAGTAGGTTCGCATGAAATCACTAAATCTTTTTTTGTTACTTTTCCTCTATCTATTTCGTGAGAAACTCCTTTCATCCAGGCACTTTCTTCATCGACAACTAAAAGATATTTAAGAGATTTTTTGATTTTTTTCCCCGCGTCGATTTTCCTTTTTATTTCTTTTAACGCTATTAGGGATGAAGCAACTCCACCTTTCATGTCGCATGAGCCCCTTCCAAATAGTTTTCCTTCTGATACTTTTGACAAAAAGGGATTAGTTTTCCATCCTTCTCCTGCGGGGACAGTATCTATGTGATTAATGAAAGTAAGCGATTTTTTTTTCCTATCACCTATTTCTATTGTCAAATTTTCTCTTTTTTTGTCTACAAAACTCTTTTCAAAAGGGATGTTATTTTTTCTGAGAAATGATTCTAGATACTTTCCTACTAAAAATTCGTTTCCGGTAGGATTTTCACTAGGAATTTCAATTAAATCCTTTGTGAGTTCAATAGTTTCTTTAGCAAGTCCATCTATTTTTTCTTTCAATATTTGAATCCCAGGATATAAGAAAATTTTTTAGTAATTAAATTTATAAAGTTCCTTAAAGTTTAGACCAGGTGTTATATTTCCAAGAACAACTTCTGATTTTGCTCCTGTAGAGTCTAGAACGTTTGACGGTATATTTGATATTGTTGCCCATGCCAATAATCCAAAACAAATAGCTTCGACAGCATCATGTGGAAATCCCTTTTTATCTGAAGAGATTATTGGAATTGGATTCAGTTTTGTTTCTAGAAATGATATTAGCGTCTTATTTTTTGCTCCCCCTCCTCCAATTATAAGTTCGGATATAGGTTTCTTTTTAGGAAAGAATTTATCTATTGATTGACAAATAGATTCAGCAGTAAAAGCTGTTATAGTAGCTAAAATATCATTAAGACTCATTTTATTAGAATCAAAACGAAGTATCAATTTCTCAGAGAACTCTTTGCCAAAATCCTCACTTCCCGTACTTTTTGGAGGATTTTTAGAAAAATAAGAATTTTTCATTAACCATTTTAATTCTCTTTGATCTATTCGTCCCTTACTTGCCATTTTACCTTCATTGTCAAATTGTTTTTTATTTTTTGTATAGAAAGAAACTAATCTGTCAATAATCATGTTTGCTGGTCCGCAATCAAATCCAAATAGACCATTATCTTTTGCCTTTGGAATAAATGTTATATTTGCAATACCTCCTAAATTCAAAAAAGCTAAAGGTGTATTATTACTTTCAAAAAGTTTTTGATGCGCCCAGGGAGTTAAAGGTGCACCAGTTCCTCCTGCAGCTATATCCCTAGTTCTCATATCTGAAACTACTGTCAATTCAGTTAATTCTGAGATTATAGAAGGGTCGCCTATTTGAAATGTGGAAGGACTTAGAATCTGTTTATTATATTTTCTTCCTTTTGGAATATGACTTATTGTTTGTCCATGGCTTCCAATAAAATCTAGTCGAAGTTTTTTTAAATTATATTTTGAAATTAGATTTAGTACTGAATTAGCAAAACATACCCCAACTTTTGTATTAAGAGAACTAATTTCTGCGGCAGTTGTTTCTGCATTATTTGCAATAGTTAAAAGTCTTTTTCTGAGGTCATCGGGATATGGATAGGATTCAAAGGCTATTAATTTTATTTTTCTTATTGAATTTATTTCAATGCAAGCTACATCAACTCCATCTGTAGAAGTTCCAGACATTAGCCCGATAGCATAAATTTTATTATCTGATTTTAGCATTGTTCCTAGACTTCTTCTTTTTTAAATACATATTCTTATATTCTCTGTAATAACCTAAAACTTTTTTTACATACTTTCGAGTTTCTTGGTAGGGAATTTGTTCTATAAAAACTTCGATGGAAAGATCTTTTCCGTTTTTCCACCATCTTAAAACGACAGAACTCCCTGCATTATAGCTAGCTATTACTGGAACAATTTCCCCTTTGAATTTTTTTAATAATTCTTGCATATGGTGCGCACCTATTTGTTTATTTATAGTTGAATTAAATAAATCAAATTTTGATTTAAATTTGATCCCGTATTTTTTAGATACTTTTTTTGCAGTTTTAGGCATCAGTTGCATCATTCCAATTGCGCCGGCGGGTGATATTGCATATTGATCGAAAAGACTTTCAGCCTTAATAATTGAGTGCAATAAGTAAATGTCAGTATTTTCTGGTTTATTTTTCATTTTTTCAATCGGATACGCAATTTCCCAAAACTCATTTGGAATATTTGTTCCGCCGGAATAAAGTATCGTATTAAAAGAACCAAAAATAATTCTTAATGCTTTACTCTTTTCATTTGACAAAAAATAGGATCTTGCAGCTTGAAATTTAAAGTATGGATGTTTTCCACTTCTTCTGTACTCTTCGGCTGCAAATTTATAAAGACCAATAGATGAGAGAGTTCTTGCTATATAGAATGACTTATTTTTTATTGATTTTTCTGGTTGTTTAAACCAGTTATTTAAATTTCTTTTTTTGAGAGATTTGAGATTTATTATTTTAAACTCTGTTTTATTTTTTAATTGCGAGATACGATCTAAACAAAGATGCCCGTAGTAGTCTCTTCTATATCTATTTATACATCTTTGAAAAAAGTGATTAGCTAATTCAAAATTATTAATTTTTTCTGAAGAAATGCCAGCCCAAAAGAATGAAGAAGAGACTAGTTCTTTCTTATTAGATATTTTAATTATTTCTTCAAATCCTTTTAATGCTTTTAAATAATTTCCTGCCCGAAAATTTAACCAGGCTAGTTGCCACTTTGACTTTGCAATCCATTTAGAATCTGGAAACGTGAGTAATAATTTTTTGTAAAAATATTTTGCTTTTTTGTCTTCAAATTCATCCTGATGTACTCTAGCAAGTAAATATAAAGTTCTTTTTGCCCACAAATTTTTTGGTGTTTCATTCAATAGAACAGCGGCTTCTTTTTCAAAATCTTTTCTGTTTCTTTCTCGCAAATAATTTCTTGATAAATAAAAACGAATTTTTGATTTTTGGAAAATGGAGATTTTGCCTGAATCTATAATCTTTTGAAAAGATTTTCTTGCATCTTTTGTTTTCCTAAGAGAATAAAGATTAAAAGCTCTATGATATTCAATTTTATTCAGTAATTTTGTTTTTGGGAAATTTTTGATTATTGTATTCAATTGATGTAGCGATTCTTTGAAGAAATATTTACGTCGTAAAGTTTTTGCTCTTAGGAAAAGTTGTTTTTCTGTGAAAGGATTTTTTTTAAAAGAATTTTTCTTTCTTAATATTTTGTAAGCTATTTTTGATTCAATTTTATGAGGAAAAAAAAGCCATATTTTACGCCATGTTTCTATTGCTTTTTTAATTTGACCTATTTTTTCGTGTGAATTAGCTTTTTGAAAGAGTAAATTACTAGAAATTTTATTTTTATCGAGACTGTCTATCAATCTAATCGCAAGTTCATACTGTTTCTCTTTAATGTAAAGTAAAATTAATTTAGTTTGAATTTTTTTAGCAAAGATAAAATCTGGGTGCTTACTTATTAAGATTTTATAATTTTCTATTGCGGAAAGATTATTATCTGTCAATTCAAAACACTTGCCCATAAAAAAAATTCCATAAGGTTTTAATAAATTTCCTTTTCTCCCTAATTGATTTAGATACTGAACTGAATCTTTGCAATTATTTATTTTAAATAATGCAAACCCTATTAAAAATATTTCTCTTTCACTTAATTTTTTTTGTTCTTTAAGTATTTGTACAACTTTTTGATATTTTTTGTTTTTTAGATTAAGAAGTATCTTATTCGAAAGAAAGTTAGATGTAGAATCACTCGATTCTCTTAGATTTGCATTTATATCATTTACGTAAAAGAAAGAAAAAAAGAGTAAAAAAACAATGTATTTATTTAAATTCAAAAAAATTAAGTACATTTTATTCTCACGATTTAAATTCTGTTTTGATTCTTTTTAACAAAGAAGAGTTTGTTGATATATCTAGAGCTGTCATGGCCATTGCTTTTGCGCCTAAAAACAATACCTTTTTCCCAGAGTTGTTTTTCGCAGCAGAAGCAAATTCTTTTGTATGAGCGCTCACGTGTTTATCTACCATTTGAATCTGTGGATGTATAGTCGGAGTGATTTCACTAACATTTCCTATATCCGATGAACCCATTTTAATTGGAGGTAATTTAGTAGATTCTTTAAGCCCAAGATAAGAAAGATTTTCACGAAAAACAGAACAAAGAGTTTTGTTTTTTTTGAGAGGGGCATAACTAATAGGATTTTTATCTATTTTGGACTTTGTTCCTGTTGCTTTGGCAGCACCATTTATACAGTCTATAAAACGTAGAGTTAACTTTTTAAGTCCCTGATTTGTGGCACTTCTTAAATAAAATTTTGCGGATGTTTTTTCAGGGATAATATTAGGCGCAGTTCCTCCATTTATAATAATTCCGTGAATTTTATCACCTTTGGGCAAGTGTTGTCTGAGTGCGCTAATTGAATTAAACGTCGCAATAAGGGCATCTAATGCGTTTAATCCGTCTTCAGGTGATGCAGAAGCATGTGCGCTTTTGCCTATAAATTTTACTTCAACTTCCGCCAAAGCAAGGAAACTAACATCTGCTCTTGTTTCGTTTGATGGATGTATCATCATTATTGCATCCATCCCCCTAAAATGATTCTCTTTTGCGATTAAAATTTTTCCTCCCCCGCTTTCTTCGGCTGGAGTACCAAAAATTTTTATCTGACAGAATTTACCTCCAACTATTTTATTGAGTGCTACGCCCGCTGCGATGCTTGCCATCGCAATGATATTATGTCCGCATGCATGTCCAAGTTCAGGTAGGGCGTCATATTCAGATATAAAACCAATCTTTTGTTTTGTTCTGCTTTTATTTTCAGCTAAGAAAGAAGTAGGTAAGTTAGCCAATCCTTTTTTTACATTAAAACCATTTTTTAACAGATAATCACACAAGATTTTGCTCGAGTTATATTCTTTAAGACTCAATTCAGGGTTTTTATGGAGTTCTAACGATAGTCTCCAAATTTCGTTTGTGATTAGATCTATATAATCAATCAAATCTTTTTTTATTTTTGCGCTCATAGTTTTTAAACCTTCTAGAATGCGAATCCTATTATCTCTTTCGAGTATCTTTTCTGTCAATTATTTTTCATGAATCGATTGTATTGACTGAATTCTAAAAATCGAGTAATACTTGGGGTCTCTGCCTAAGAGGAAGTTTTAAAGTCTAATGAATTTTCTTTACGCGTCTACAGTTATAAATAATACCGTTGAAGGTTCTAGTGGGGATGGAATCAATCTTCTCAGCCATGCAGTTGGTTCAGGGGGTGTTGTTTTTTTTGTTCTACTCGTACTTTTATTTTTTTCCTTCTCATCTTGGGCAATTATAATTTGGAAATACTTTGAACTTAGAAAGGCGAAATCACAATCCTTAGAGTTTTTAGATTTTTTTTGGAAGTCTCAATCTTTAAACCAACTTTACGAATCTTATAAAGATTATTCAGAAAATCCCTTGGGCGAAGTTTTTATAGCAGGTTTTCGTCAGACCAAACAATTAATAGATTCTAATAAAAAAGATGAGGTAGATGATATTCCTAATAGTGCAGTTTTAGAACTCAAAGGGATCGAGAGTGTAGAGCGAGCACTTCACCGTTCTGCAAATCAACAGATAAGTAACCTTGAAAGATTACTTACTTTTCTAGCAACAACTGCCAGTGCTACACCGTTTATTGGTTTATTTGGAACCGTATGGGGAATTATGAATGCATTTAAAGATATAGGAGTTCAAGGTTCGGCTGGATTAGCTGTCGTAGCACCTGGAATCAGTGAAGCACTTATTGCAACTGCATTGGGATTAGCTGCGGCTATTCCAGCTGTCATTGCATACAATCATTATCAAAATCGGATTAAAGTGATTACTAATGAAATTGAAAATTTTATTGCGGACTTCTTAAACCTCGTTCAACGACATTTATAGCCTTTTTCAATAAAAAGGAAATCGCTTGGCTTTTAATTTAAATAAAAGTTCTACTTTGTCTGACATTAATGTGACCCCCTTGGTTGATGTTATGTTGGTCCTGCTAATTATTTTTATGGTTACGGCTCCTCTTTTAGAAACAAAGAATCAGTCTATTAATTTAAATTTACCTAAGGTAAAAACTGGGCAAAAAGCGAATATAAATGAAACGGCTATTATTGTTTCTATTGATAAACAAGGAGTGATTTATCTTAACGATAGCGAAATTCAGCAATTAAATCTTAAAAAGAAGTTGGAAATTTTATTTTCTAACAGAAGTAAAAAAGAAATATTTTTAAAAGCTGATAGTTTGATTCCGTATGGAAATGTTATGCGTGTAATGGATTTAATTCGCTCTTCTGGCATTAAAAAAATAAGTATGGTAACCGAGCCTATAAAAAGGAATAAGTCGAGATAAAATATTTTCTCTTTGTTGTTGATTAAGGTCTGATATGAGTGAAATTTTTCCAAACAAAGACCCCCAGAAAGAAAACCCGAGTGATTTGTCTATCCAATCAAGAATGGAGAGTTATCGTCCTTTAGATGACAATCAGCTTTATAAAAAAGTTTCGTTTAAAATTTCTTGCGTATCCTCTTTTCTAATACATATCTTTATTTTTTTATGGGCATTTATTTTTAGTACTGAAACGGAATCTCGTTTTTATGGCAGCGGAACTGCAGTTAGTCTTATTGGCGCAGATGAAATTCCCGGGGGTTCTGCTAAGGGCAAATCAGGAGATATAATTCCACGAGCAAGAAAAAAAGTTGAGCCAGAAAAACCTTCAGCAAAAAAAATAATTCCCAAGAAAAAATCTATATCTCCTCGTAAACGGATAGTAAAAAACAAAGAGAAAATAAGAATTATTTCTCCTGTTAAAAAAAAGAAAGTTCAAAAAACTAAGATTAAAACTAAGAAAAAGAATACATCAAAAAAAAAGATACAAACTCTATCAGATAAACGTAAACGAATTAGAAAGAGAAAGAAGAAACGAAGAAGAATCAAGAAAAAAAATAAAGCGGGTCGACAAAGATATCAAGCCTTCTTGAAAAAACACCAAAAAAAAATAAAGAAAGAGAATAAAAAAACAAAAGCATTTAAAATTGCACAGAGAGGAAAATCAAAAAATCTTTTAGAAGGAAAGCCTAATAAGGTAAAACCAAAAGTAGGATATAGAGGTGATGGCGGAGGCGATGGACAAGGTGGCGGAAGTAAACGACCTAGGACAGGTGGAATTGGAAATGTTAATTCTGCTTTAGATAAATTTTATGGAACTTTAATAGCTCGCATAAGCAATTTTACGGAATTTCCTCCGATTGAAGGAATCAATTCATTGAAGGTGAGGTTCGCTGTAGATATATACAGAAATGGAAAATTTCGTAATTTAAGAATTGAAAAATATAGTGGGAACAAAACGTATGATCTATCGGCAAAAAATGCTATTCTTCGTGCTTTTGATCCTCTAGTTCCTGAATTTCCAGAAACTTTGAAAGAAAAAATGCTGAAGGTTGGTTTCCGATTTTGCGGTACAGGTTTATGTAACTAGTTTCTCATTTAGCAAGGAAAAAATATGAAAAAATTTTTCTTTTTTTGTTTTATATTCTTTTTTTCTATATCTTTATTGTCTTTTATTACTCCTGAATCTCATGCAAAAAAAAGAGTCTATTTAGATATTTTTTCCTCCAAGGTTCGTAAAGTTCGAATTGGAATTTCTGAATTGAAACCTATTAACTATAGAAAAAATTTAGTTGGATTAAGGATAGCAAAACTAATTCAAGATGATTTAGAAAGAACCGGTCTTTTTTATATACCAGATCGTAACGGTTATTTAGAAAACCCTGCAAGACAATGTTTAGATGTGAAATGTTTGAAATTCCAAAATTGGACGAACATTATTAACGTACAATCTTTAGTAAAAGGTTCTGTGTCTATACATGGAAACAGGATGAAAGTTGATTTAAGTCTTTTTGATATTACGCGTAAACGTAGAATAATAAAAAAATGGTATAGAGATAATTTGAGTAATTGGCGTTCAATAGCTCATCGTTTTGCAAATGAGATATATGAAAGATTTACAGGAGATAAAGGGATTTTCAATACGGAAATTGCATTTGTCTCAAGACGTTCAATCAAGCATAGAGGCGCTATATATATCATGGACTGGGATGGTACTAATCTCAGGAGAGTCACAAAAAATCGTATGGGAAATAATGCCCCTTCTTGGTCTCCAGATGGAAGATGGTTAGCTTTTTCTTCTTTCAAAACGAATCCACCCGGTGTTTTTTTAATACCTACAAATGGAGGAAGGCAGAGGCAAGTGAGTTCTTCAAAAGCCCAAGCGATTGGGGGATCTTTTTCGCCTGCAAACCCTACTAGCAGGTATTTTATTTATTCAGAATTAGTTGGAAATAGAAATCCCAACTATGAATTGGTTCGTTATGACCTATTTAGAAGAATTAAGAGAAAATTGACAGATAGTTGGGGAATTGATGTTTCTCCCTCTTATTCGCCAGATGGAAGAAAAATTGTTTTTAATAGTAGTCGACATGGAAATCCTCACATTTATGTAATGAATTCTAATGGATCCAATGTTAATAGAATCACTTTTAGTGGAAAATATAATACAGAACCAGTTTGGAGTCCTAAAGGAGATAAAATTGCATTCACTGGAAGAATTAAAAAGGGAAAAGAAATTGATATTATAACAATGAACCCAGATGGTTCAGGGAAGAGAAGGCTAACTGGAAGTCAGGGGAGAAATGAATCTCCTACATGGTCTCCGAATGGAAGACATATTTCTTTTTCATCTGACCGAAGTGGGAGAAAATATGTTTATATTATGACCGAATCAGGAACTCAATTACGAAAACTACAACCTGGACAAGAACCTGATTGGGCGCCATTATCTCCATGAAACCCATACTTTTAATAAAATCATCATTAATGTACTTTTTGAAAAGACTTGCTCTAAGTAACTTATAATCATATAATTATATTTGTATTGTAATTTTTCTTTTAACTTTCTTATGTAGTTACATATTGGGGGACTGCAAGGGGGTTTTATGTACTATATGTCAAAATTTTCGCGTTTGAATTTTTTTGTTATCTTAGCTGCTTTTTTATTTTTTGTTGGGTGTGCATCTGAGGATCTTGCAAAGAAATCTTCTGACGGTTCAAGTTCTGCTTCATCAATGAAATCTAAAATGAGAAGCTCGGAGGGTGGAAGTAGTATGCCTGAAAACGAACGCGAAGCCAGACGTTCTGATTTCAAAAAAAGATTAGCAAGTTTGGAAGATTCCCCTATTTATTTTGATTTTGATAAATCTGATATTAAACCTAGTATGCGTGCCATTTTAGATAAGAATGCTCGTTTTATGATGAGTTATCCTAGCGTATTAATACAGATAGAAGGACACTGTGATGAAAGAGGAACTGTTGAGTACAATATAGCACTCGGACATAGACGTTCTCAGACTACTAAAGATTATTTAATATCGCTTGGTGTGGATGCATCAAGGATTGATACTGTGAGTTATGGTGAGGAACGCCCAGCTGATTCTGGGCATGATGAATCAGCTTGGTCAAAAAATCGTCGTGCCAAGTTTAATGTTATTGGTGGAATACCTGCTGGATTAAATTAAAAATGTATAATGTTTTATAGTTTAATAAATAAGGACTCCTCAGATATATTCTGGGGAGTTTTTTTATTATGAATTTCTTTTCTTGTAAACATTTAAAGCTAACACTTCTTTTATCTCCTCTTTGTTTTATGGTGATAGGATGCGATGAACCTGGTTTTCAACTTGGGGCAGCTGATCCTGTAGAAATCAAAATTACTAAAACAAAAAATTTAAAACATAAAAAACCAAAAAAGAAAACGAATTTTGTTCCTATTGATTCATCATTATCAAAATTAATTCTTCCTCATAGTAATAACTCTTCAAACAGCGAAGAAATTCTAGAGTTAAGGAATAAAATGAATCGATTGATTAAAAATCAATTGGAAGAGAGAAAAAAAATATCTAAATCTTTAGAGTCTTCTGAAAAAGGTTTTATAGAATATAAAAAAGAAGCAGAAAAATCAGGAAAAAAACAATTAACTGAAATTTCAATACTTAAGAGACAAAATAAAATTCTATTAAGTGAAATAGACAAAATAAAAAAAGAATTCAATAAAATCTTATTAGATAAGAATCAAAAAAAAACTATAGTTCTAAAAAGATCTTTAGATAAAAAAAGTAAATCACAGGTTTTTTTAGTTGGAGAACCAAAGGATAAAAAGCTAGATCCTGTTGGAAAATCCTTGCAATTTAAACAACAAAATTATGCAATTCCAAAAAAAAATATTTCAAAAATTCTCAAACCCGAAAAAAAAATCACTAAAGTTGAGTTGGATTATAATAATGCCCTCAGACTTTATCGTTATGGAAAGGATTTAAAGAGTTCGCGAGTACTTTTTGAGAATTTTTTAAATAAATATCCTAATCATTTTCTTTCTGATGACGCTCAATTTTGGATTGCAAAAACTTTTTATCTTGAAAAAGATTTTGAACAAGCTATTCTCGCTTTTAGTAAGTTACAAGTAGACTATCCAAAAGGAAATATGGTGCCCGATTCTATTTATTATGAGGGGATGTCGTATCTGAATTTTGGTGACAGAGCAAGTGCAAAAGAATTATTGAAAAGACTTATAGAGATATTTCCTTCAGTCGATGCTTCTAAAAAAGCAAAAGAAAAGCTCAAATCTTTATAGAGGTTCTGATCTTCGTGACTAATTATGAATAATTTTAAAGTTCCTAGAGAGATATTAAAAAGAGCTAAGAATATATCAGAAGATATTTTCAAACATAACTATAGATATTATGTTTTGGATAAGCCTGAAATTGCGGATCATCTTTATGATGAACTTTTTCGGGAGTTGCAAAAATTAGAAAAAAAATATCCCAGTCTTGCACATGAAAATTCTCCAACGAAACGTATAGGTGGTCAGCCATTAAGTGGCTTTGATGTTTTCAAACATGAACCAGCAATGATGAGTTTGGATAATATTTTTAATAAAAATGAACTTATAGATTATGAAGAAAAAATTCTTCGATTTTTACAAAAAGAGAATCAGAAACAGGATTTTAATTATGTTGTCGAACCCAAATTAGATGGAGTTGCAGTTGAAGTTATATATGAAAACGGAGAATTTGTTTCAGGAGGAACTAGAGGTGACGGTGTAAATGGAGAGAATGTTACAGAAAATCTTAGAACAATTCGATCACTTCCACTTCAACTATTGAGTGGTCAGGATATTCCTACTCATCCAAAATCCCTTTCTATTCGGGGAGAGGTAGTTTTTCCAATTTCTTCATTTCAAGATCTTAACAAAAAAAGAGAAAAGCAAGGAAATGCAATTTTTGCAAATCCTAGGAATGCTGCTGCAGGATCATTGAGGCAACTTGATTCCTCCGTAACCTCTTCTCGACCTTTAGATATTTTTTTCTATGCATTAGGTCATTGCGAAGGTTATAATTTCACAAGTCAGACAGAAATTTTAGAAATTCTTCCTAAATGGGGATTGCCTGTTTCTCCTTTCTCTTCTTTTTGTCTGAGCACAGAAGATATTTATTTTTCATATCAAGAATTTTTAGCAAAACGTGAAGATTTAGATTATGAACTTGATGGTATGGTAATAAAGGTCGATTCTTTTTACCATCAAAAGATTTTAGGAAATACTTCTCGTGCTCCACGATGGGCTACTGCCTATAAATTTCCTTCCGAAAGTTCGATTACTGTCATTAAAGATATTGTTTTTCAGGTTGGAAGAACTGGTGCTATTACTCCGGTTGCTATCTTGGATCCAGTAAAAATTGGTGGAGTTGAAGTTTCTCGTGCAACCCTACATAACCAAGAAGAAATGTCTAGAAAAGATATTTTAGTTGGAGATACAGTTAATATTGAAAGAGCAGGAGATGTGATTCCAAAAATTTCTTCTGTAATTAATTCGAAAAGACCTAAGGATGCTTTTAGAAAAAAATTTCCTGAAAATTGTCCTATTTGTGAAACACCTCTTTATAAAAATAAGAAAGAGGCAGTAATAAGATGTCCTAATTTTGCATGTCCAGCTGTAGTTTGTGAAAGAATCAAACATTTTGCTTCTAATACTGCTATGGATATTGATGGTCTTGGCGAAAAGATGATTGAGAAATTAGTAAAATCAAAATATGTGAATGAACCTGCCGACCTTTATAGATTAAGGTTTGAAAAACTTCTTTTATTAGATCGTATGGGAAACAAATCAGCAAAAAATTTAATTGATTCTATAGAAAAATCAAAAACAACTACACTTGATCGTTTTATTTATTCACTAGGAATTAGATTTGTTGGAGAAAGAGTTTCTAAAATTATTGCATTAAATTTTAAAACTATTGATGAGATTATAGATGTAAAAAGAGAGTCTTTGATTAAGATTGATGAAATAGGAGAAATTGTTGCAGAAAGTATAGTTGATTTTTTTTCAACATCTGATTCTTTGAAGTACGTTGAAAATTTAATAGAAGTTGGAATATCTTTTGACATTGTTCTCGATGATAAAGATTATAGAGACAATAATCGATTTTTAAACAGATCATTTGTTATTACGGGGACCTTAAAGAAATTAAAGAGATCAGAGGCAAAAAAAATAATTGAAGAATTGGGAGGACGACTAGTTGGTTCTGTCTCAAGTAAAACAGATTACCTGGTTTTAGGGGATGATCCGGGGAAAAAATATGATGACGCTCTAAAGTTAGGAGTAGAAATTTTGGATGAGGATAAGTTTAAAAATCTTCTTTCGACCATTTAATTTTTAAAAAATAGGTGTAATTTTGTCAAAAATAAAAAAAGTGGTTTTTCCAGTTGCAGGACTTGGCTCACGTTTTCTTCCGGCCACAAAGATTATTCCTAAAGAAATGCTGCCTATAGTTGATGTTCCGCAAATCCAACTAGCTTTGGAGGAAGCTGTTTCTTCTGGAGTCGAGGAAGCTATTTTCATTACTTCTCGAGGGAAAGAATCCATAGTTGATCATTTTGATATTGCTTATGAATTGAAAGATCGATTAATGAAGAGTAATCAAGATGAAATTTTATCCTCTTTAGAGGAACTAACTCAGAAAATACGGATAGTTTCTGTTCGACAAGAACATCCATTAGGCTTAGGGCACGCGTTATTATGTGCAGAAGAGTTGATAGGGGAAGAATCTTTTGCTGTTGTTTTAAGCGATGATTTAATTCGGAGTGAAGTTCCTGTGATTAAACAAATGATTGATGTTTCTGTTTCTTTAGACAATGCTCCTGTAATTGCGATTATGAAAGTGCCTGGTTCTGATATTAGTAAATACGGAGTAATTAAAGGAAAGGAAAGAATTTTAAAAGAAAAGACTCTATTAGTTATTGAGGATGTTGTTGAAAAGCCTAAATTTGAGGAAGCTCCCTCAAATTTGGCGATTATAGGTCGATATATTTTGAATTCTGAAATTTTTAAATACATTAATAAAGTAAATCCTGATTCTAAAGGGGAAATTCAACTTACAGATGCAATCAAAATGATGCTAGATTCAAAACAAGTGTACGGATATGAATTCGAGGGGAAAAGATATGATGCGGGAAGTAAAATCGGATTCATAAAAGCAAATATAGAGTATGGTCTTTCAAGAAAAGATATTGGGGAAGAACTTCGTGAATATTTGAAAAATTTAAATTTCTAACCTGAAATTTTAGGATTTTTAGATATTTTCAGAAAAGCTGTTTTTGGTTAAAACTAGCACCTTTTTAATTTTTTCATTTCTTTCTTCATTGGATTTCAAGATTGGATATTATATTTTTTGCTCGTGTTCTGATTTTTTTTCTTCTTTTGTTTCTATCTGCATGTTTTTCTGGGACTGAAGCTTCTTTTTTCTCTCTGTCTAAAAGCCAAGTTGAAAAATTAAAAATTTCTGGTGCTACGGGCAAAAAAATTGCTTCTTTACTCGAAGAACCTAGAAGATTAATAACATCTATTTTAATTTGTAATGAAATGGTAAATATAGCTGCCTCATCATTATTTACAGGAACAATTATCTTGTATTTTGGTGTTGGATATGAATGGCTAATTCTTTGTCTACTTGTCCCTTCCTTAATGATCTTTGGTGAAATTACTCCAAAATCTTTTGCAGCAAGATATCCGGAACAAAGTGCACGTTTTCTTGTTTTTCCAATTTCTTTTTTTACTTTAATAATCTCGCCGCTAAGAAATCTTTTTCTTTTCGTTGCAAATTTTTTTCTTTCTCTTTTTGGTGTTAAATCGACGGCAAAAGAAAATATATTAAATGAGAATGAGTTTTTAAATTTAGTAGAGATAGGAGTTTCTGAGGGCGAAGTTGAAGAAAGCGAAAAAAAAATAATTGAAAATGTATTTTTATTCCATGATAAAAAAATTGAAACAATTCTTGTTTCAAAAAGTGAAATGTTGTTTTGGAATGTTGGTATCAGTTTTGAACAAGTTATAAAGCTTGTTAAGGGAGTCTCATTTTCTCGAATCCCGATCTTTAACTCTGAAGAATCAGAAATTATTGGAATTCTCTACGTTAAAGATTTTCTTAGATCTCTCTCAACAATGAAAGATATGCCTGGGAGAGATTTACTTCCAAATACGCTTCGTAAACCTTTGTTTGTTTCTATTGATACTAAGCTTGATGTTTTATTTCACATGTTTCGAAGAAGAAGGATTCATATAGCTATAGTTTTAGACGAATCTCGCAAAGTTGTTGGTATGGTAACCATGACGGATCTTTTAGAAGAAATTTTTGGAGAAATTAGACAGGAACAAGTTGAAGAATAACATCGGTAAAATAAAGAATTTTTCTCTTTATTAGAAAGAATGAATTGGAAATTACTACATTACTTATAATATGTTTTTTGCTTTTATGTTGTGAAGCTTTGTTTTCAGGTTCTGAAATCGCTCTTATTTCTGCAGACAGAGTATATTTAAAAGCGAAAGCATCTTCAGGAGATTACGGTTGTAAAGTTGCACTGAAATTACTTGAAAAACCTGAATGGTTAATGGGAACTATTCTCATTTGTCATAATTTATGTTTTGTAGCAAACGTTTCTTTAATCACATTGCATGGCATTGAATTTTTTGGAGAAAAGTATGGAGAAATAATTTCTTTTTTAATCATAGTCCCCATTCTAATTATTTTTGGAGAAGTTATACCGAAAAGTTTTTGTAGAGAAAGATCTAATATTGTTGCTCCTCCTCTTGCTTCAATGGTTTGGTTCATAAGAACAGTCTTATTTCCGATTATCTGGCTTTTAAGTATTTTAATTAATTTTCTTATCCGTATTTTGGGAGGGGGAAATTATCCTGACGCTTCTATTGTTAGCAGAAGAGAACTTGAATTAATGATTGATGACGAGGGAAAAAGCGATGTTCGGGAAGTAGAAAAAAAAATGATTCGCAAGATTTTTTCGTTTCGGGATCTGAACGTTAGTAATGTTATGGTTCCAATGATTGAAGTTAGTGTAGTTAGTTTTGATAGAAAAGTTCAAGATGTGATAGACAGAATTTATAAAGATGGCCATTCAAGAATTCTTATATATAGAGAAAATACTCAAAATATCATTGGAATTGTTCATGCAAAAGATCTGATTTCTTCTGCTCCCAGATCAACTGAACTGATAATTGAAAACTCTAGTTTAATTAGGTCAGTCTATTTTGTACCTGAAACTAAATCTGCTAAAGACTTGCTATATGAAATGACTAGTGAAAGAAATAAATTAGCGGTGGTTGTAGATGAGTATGGAGCTTGTGCCGGTATAGTAACTCTTGAAGATTTAGTTGAAGAAGTAGTTGGAGAAATAAGCGATGAATATGATTGGGATGAAAATAGGAAATATTCAAAAATAGGAAATAAAGATTATATTATTGATGCAAGAATTGAAATAGAGATTGTGAGAGAGCAGTTACTCGTTCCTATACCTGAAGGAGATTATGAAACATTGTCAGGTTTCTTGCTTCAGGAATTTGAAAGAATTCCAAAAGAAGGTGAAGATTTAAAATTAGAAGATTGGTTAATAACTATAGATTCTGTTTCTGATAGACAAATAGAATTTGTTCGTTTTAAACAAATTACAAATGAAGATATAGCTAAGTAAAATTTCAGCAAGAATTGGGTACTATTACCCCGGTTAGTTTGGAAAGTTTAGTTAGTGTTTCCCATTGGGATTTTTCATAAGGGATACCATTTTTCTCTGCATCTAATTTAGTAATAGCTTCTCTCTCACCAGGTAAAAGCATTTTCTCTCCACCACTCTTTTTTATATCTTTTATAGATGCAAAGAGTTTCGATAAACTTTCTTCTTGTTCATAGAACTGGTCTATTCTCCAAGCTTCAAAAGTTTGACTGACTCTGCTTAGAGGAGTTTCTCTCATTGTAGGGATTCTTTTGACAGAGCCACCTCCAATCACATTGTCTAAATCAACTAACATACAAAGACCAGAGCCTTTATATCCAAATTGTTTTCCTCCAAGTGGTCTGACGGAACCTTTTTTCAAAATATCAAAAGGAACTACGCCGGAAAGGGGTTCTCCTTCTTCGCTGACAAAGTAGTCTTCTGGAATAGGTTGTGAAGATTTTGATGCACGAATCGCAGGACTTACCGCTCTTTGAGTTGTAGCCATATCAATCACAACTGGAAATTTTTCACCCGGAACTCCCCAAGCTATAGGATTAGTTCCAAGACGGATTTTATCGCCCCCGAAAGGAATCATCCATGCTCCTGAGGTGCAAGTAGACCGTGCGGCTAGACCTCTGGATATCAATTCTTCTACATATATACATGCAGCGCCGTAATGATTGGTATTATTTACGAAAACTCTCGCAATTCCATATTTTTCAGCTAAATCACCTACTAGTTGAGTTGCTTGCTGTGCTGCTATTGGCCCTATACCACCGTTGCCATCAATTGTAGCGCTAGCCCATCCATCTTTATGTTTCAAAATCGTTTTTGCATCTGGATTAATTGCTTTAGCTCTAACTCTTTCAAGAAGTTCTGTAAGTCCAGTTCCTCCTGCAACTCCATGACTAGAAATTCCTCGGAGGTCAGCACCAACTAAAATTTTGGAGGTTGTCTCAGCGTTTTCTTTTGTAACACCTAGAGATTCTATGACTTCTACTGAGAATTTAAATAAATCTTTTTCTTTTACTCTTTTGAGATTTTCTTTTGTCATATTGCTAATTAACCCTTTCAAAAATTAAATTTATTTCTAAACTATCAGGAGATTTCGTACTTACAAGTATACTTCCTCCTAAAAGATTTATAATTGTTTCTATTCTATAAGCAAAAATTTTTGAAATATTTGTATTTAAACTTTCCGATTTTTTGTCAAAAAAATCAGAATCTGACAAATTCTCATTAATTTGAGTTTTTACAGGATTTGTAGTCGTAGTTATTTTTAATTTATTTTCTGATTTAAGAATTTCTATTAAAATTGTACCTTTGTTTTTTAGTAAAGATTGAGAAAAATTCAGAATATCTTCTATTAAGATCTTAAAACGATTTTCATCGACAAGAAAAAAAACTGAATCTAAAGGGAATTTTGGAAGAATTCTAGGTCCTGTTGAATTTTTTACGTGTTTACTTATTTGTTCAGTTATTAAATTAGTAATATTGATTTTTTGGGGTTTAAGTTCAATAGTTTCAAATTGTAATAAAGCAATATCCTTTAAATTATGTATTATTGAATCTAAATTTATAATTGTATTAGTTAATATTTGTAATTTGTCCCGTTTTTTCCAGGGGTCAGTTTCTTTTTTTATATTTTCGTTAGTTTCTAATAATAATTTTGAAGAAATTTCTACTTCTTGTAATATAAAGTTAAGAAAAGATTTGTTTTTTAAAAATTTATTTCCAAGAGTCGAAAAAAATTCTAATAATTCTTTATCAACATTTTTAAGCTTTTTGTTTAACAAATCCTTATTCTTAGATTTTAAATCAAATTGTGGAAAATTATCAGTAAACGTTTCTTTTTTTTCTTTCATAACTTCCCTCGATATTTCATTATTGATTTATAGATAATTTCACCTGTTTTTTTAGTCATTTTTTTTACAGATTCAAGAGAATGGATATTATACCATTGTAATTCAGAAGCATCTGTTCCTGCCTGAAGATTTCCACCCACTGGAAAACACAAATAATCTATTAAAACATAATGAAATTGAACTCTATTGACAGAATCTTTGATGATTCGATCCAAAACAGCACATTGTTCTATTATTTGAATTTCTAATCCTGTTTCTTCTTGAACTTCTCT
>CAYWAX010000008.1:0-21555 GCA_964456425.1 uncultured Nitrospinaceae bacterium
CTATGATTTCATAGTGTTGATTTATACCGCGAATTTTTGTTACAGGCACAATTAACTCCTTTTTTTAAAAATTTTATCCAGTAGAATTAAGTTTTTCACCTTGAATTTGTATCGGTTTTGCAGGAAGGAGAATAAACGCAACAAGGCAAGGATTTGTCCCATTATTTTTCCAATTATGAATCGTTCCCCTTTGAACACATACATCACCCTCTTTTAAATGAACAATAACTCCTTCATCTAATTCCATATCTATTTCCCCTTTCATAATAATTACATAATCAATAGATTGGGTTCGATGCATTCTTGCAGTCACTCCCGGACCATATTCTGTAATTCTAAATTTTGAACTACAATCTCCAGGAGGACCAGGCTCTATTTTTTTCCCATCTAAATTATTGTTTAGATTTGCTGGATAATCGTCAGTTGCCCATATCCCGTGACCTTTATGATTAGGTCTCATTGAACGAGGATCATTCATAATCTCATCTATTAAAACGACAGCTTTTCCATTTTCGTCGTGTCCCGTAACAACTCTTCTAAGAGATAAAGACATAAATTTCTCCTATAATTTTTTGATTTTAAATAAAATTATAAATAAAAAAATAAGAATGTGAAATAGGAAGTTTGTATTGTTTGAAATGCCTACAAAATAATTAAAACTGGTTTAATCTGTTAGTCTTTTCATTTTAGGATCCAAAGCATCACGAAGCCAGTCTCCCAGGAGATTCACACTTAAAACGGTTATCATGAGTACAACCCCAGGAAAAAATGCTATCCACCAAGCAGTATCGAGATATTCTCTACCATGAGCTAACATTCCACCCCAAGTTGGAGTAGGAGGGGGAACTCCGACGCCAAGAAAAGAAAGAGCAGATTCGATGATAATCATTCTTCCGAGATATAAAGTACCGATAACAATAGCGGGGGATAATACATTAGGTAAAATATGACGGAACATAATTCTATTTGTACGAGAACCAACAGCTTTTGCGCCAACAACGAACTCGTTTTCTTTTACGGACAGTACCGTTCCTCGAATTACGCGAGCGTAAACAATCCATGTTCTGACGGCAATTGCTAGAATTACATTTTGTAAACTAGGCCCTAGTATTGCAACCATACTTAGTGCAAGAAGAATAAAGGGTATAGCAAGAGCTGAATCGATGATCCTACTAATAATAGTATCTACGATTCCGCCAAAATATCCTGCTACCATTCCAAGGGTAACCCCAATACAACCACTCAAGAATACTGCGGCAATTCCTACGATTAAAGAAACTCGAGATCCCCAAATAACTCTGCTTAAAACGTCTCTTCCTTGCTGATCCGTTCCAAGAAGATAATAATTTCCATTCACATCAGTGAATCCAGGCGGTTTTAAGTAGCAACATCTTAAGTTTATTTCAAAAGCGTCATTCCCCGTAAAAATTGCTGTAAAGAAAGAAGGAAATATTGCCCATAAACAAATAATGATTAAGAAGATTAAGCTTATCATTGCAGGAGGACGTTTTTTTAAATCTTCCCAAGCTAGCTGGGAATTTGAAGGACCACGTCTATCTTCGAGTTCTTCAATTGGATTGTTAATTGTCGAGTTATTTAATTCACTAGCCATTATCTATTCCCTAAGTATATGCAATTCTTGGATCTAACCAAGCATAAATCAGATCAACTAATAAATTTATAAATACAAATATCGTTGCTAAGAGTGTTACGGCAGCTTGAACAATTGGATAATCTTGATTATTAATAGCATCTATAACAAGAAATCCGACACCAGGCCATGCAAAAATCACCTCTGTAACGACGGTACCACCAAGCAAAACACCTAGTTCTAAGCCAATTAAAGTAACTACCGGAATAGCTGCATTTTTTAGGGCATGACGCATAATCACTATCCATTCAACGATGCCTTTAGAGCGAGCTGTAGTTATATATTCACTTCCTAGAACTTCTAGCATTCCTGCTCTAACTACTCGGGTAATACGTGCCGTTTGGTACAATCCTGCAGTAAGAGCTGGAAGCACTATGTATATGGGGCTTTCATATCCTGATGATGGAAACAAGTCTAAATATACAGAAAAGAAAATAATAAGCATTAACCCAAGCCAAAAATTGGGCATAGATTGTCCAAACATAGAACCGATAGAACTCACATAATCTATCCAAGTATTCCTGAATGTAGCAGAAAGAACTCCCGCAGGAATAGCAACCAAAATCGAAATTACGACTGCCGTTAGTGCAAGATCTATAGTTGCAGGAAAATGTTCAAAGACTAGTTCATGTGCAGGAAGTTCGTGACGATAGGAATAACCAAAGTCACCAAAAATAACGCCCTTACTTTTTACTACCCCGTTATCAAACCCAAATATAAAACGGTAATATTGAATATGGAGAGGTTGATCAAAACCGTGTGCTTTATTAAATTCTTCAATATCTTCTAGAGATGAATCTTCAGGCATAAGAACATCCCCTGGAGATCCAGACATATGAAGCATCAAAAAAACGATAACAAGGACTATATTGATAACTACTAAGCTTTGAAGACATCTTCTAATTACATAAGCACGCATAAAACTTTCACTCCAATTTTAAATATATCTCCAAAAAATCTCGAAGAGAGAACTTGAAAGATTTAAATAAAATATATAGTTTAGGAAATTCTATAAATATAAATAAATCGTATTTTATAAACTGTCAAACGATTTTGTGTTTATCAATCGGAAAATGATAGGTACATAATATATTACTTGATGAATTGCTTAATTAGTGTTTTTATCTAAATTCATACATACAAAGAACCAAGTTATTAACTTAGGAGGAGATTGTTATGAGGAAGTTGGTAGTATTGTTATTTGCAGTAATGATCGGGTTTGCTGCTGTACCTAGTACATATGCAGCGCCTCAAGGAACTATTGTTGCAGCCCTTAAGGGTGTTTCTCCAACAATGGATCCGCATCCAAAATCAAATTTTATTGGAGCAATGATTTGGAAGTGGTGTTATGACACTCTGATTGGTATGGAAGCTGGAACAGGAAAAAAACTTCCTTGGCTAGCTACTAAGTGGAAAGTACATAGTCCTAGAAAACTAGAATTATGGCTCAGAAAAGGAGTTAAATTTACTGACGGGACATCCTTTACGGCTAAAAACGTTAAATTTGCTTTTTCGCGTGTTATGGCAAAAGGTAGTCGTCAAAGAGTTTTCTTTAAAGCTTTAGAGAAAGTTGAAATTGTAAACGACTATCAAGTGATTCTTCATTCGAAACCTGATAACGGAATGTTGAATCGACTCGCAAGATGGGGTCATGCGATGTCTCTGAAAGCGAAAGGTGTAGATAAAAAGATAATTTCTCGTAAGACTCTTTTTGGATCCGGTCCTTATATACTTACAGAATGGGCTAAAGGACGAAAGATGGTGTTTGAGGCGAACCCTAATTGGTGGGCAAACTCAAAGTATCCAAACCGTCCAAAGAAAGTAATTTTGCGCGGTATTAAATCTTCTGTTACCCGTGTTAAAGCTCTTCAAAAAGGTGAAATAGATTTAGTTATGGGAATATTGCCCCAGTATATTCCACAAATTGAGAAAGATCCAAAACTTACGGTTGCCGATATTCCTGCAGTTAGAATGATGTTTATTTCTTTTGTTACAAGAAATGGTGGACCATTTGCAGACCAAAATGTTCGTTTGGCTGCAAACTATGCAATTGATGCAGAACTTCTGAGAACTACATTTTTAGCTGGTAAAGCGGTTATTTCCGGTTCACTTTTCCATCCATGGAACTATGCTGGCTATAATAAAAATGATAAGTGGCACGGATATGATTTAAAGAAAGCTAAGGCTTACATGGCTAAGAGTAAATATCCTAAAGGTTTTAAAGCTACTGTTTATGCCACGATTGGAAGATACCCAGGTGATGTTAAAACATGTGAAGCTCTAGGTGGTTTCTTTAAGCAAATAGGAATCAAAGCTACTTGCAGAACTATGCCTTATTCTGCTTGGAAAAAGAAAAGAAAATCTTATCAAAAGGGTAAAGGCAAAGGTGAAGCCGCAGTATTTGTTCAAGGGTATGGTAACTCTGGTGGAGATCCTGGAAACATTGCACCTGCAACAGGTGGTTGTAAAGGTCACTCCAGTGTTCATTGTTTTAAAGACTTAGACGTTCAAATAGACAAGGCTAAGTTTACTGCGGATCCAAAACAGCAACAAATTGAATTTGAAAAAGTAACAGCTATGATGAAGGAAAAAGCTATCTTTAAAATCCTTTATAAAACTAATGATATTTATGCTTACAAAAAAGGGTTTGGTTTTAACCCAAGGCATGATGAATCATTTTATGTATGGGAAATTGATATGTCGAAAGTAAAAAAATAATAATAATTTAGTTTTTTTGGGGAGGAAAATCTAAAGGTTTTCCTCCCCTTTTTTATTTCAGGACATATTTTGAGGTTTTAGTGAAAGCAGTTTTTGTAAATAAATTTGGTCTCGAAAATCCTATGAGATTGGAAGAGATAGATACACCAGAACCTAAATCCGGACAGTTGCTTATTAAGTTAGGCGCGTCAGGAGTCAATCCTAGTGATGTAGCTACACGTTCTGGAAAAAGTCACCATTCTTCACATATGAAAATACCGTATATTCCAGGTTTAGAAGCAGCAGGGGAAATAGTTGAATTAGGAGGTCATGTCAGAGAATTTGATATAGGGCAGCGTGTTTTTGGTAGGACCTTAGGAGGAAGTTATGCTGACTTTGTTTGCCTTGATGCAAGTGTTGCATCTGTACTTCCAGATTCTTATAGCTTTGAAGAAGGAGCAGGAATAACACTTCCATTAAGAACTGCATGGAATGCGCTTGTGATAAAAGCAAAAGTCACTCCAGGGGAAACTATACTTGTTCAGGGTGGTGCTGGAGGTGTTGGTATGTCAACTATTCAACTTGCGCGCGAGATAGGTTGTAGAGTTATTGCAACAGTTAGTTCTCCTGAGAAGGCATTGTTTTGTTCGCAATTGGGAGCGGACGAGACTATTAACTATAAAGAAGAAAATTTTATAGAAAAGTGTCTAGAATTAACTAAGGGAAAGGGTGTCGATGTTATAGTTGAAACTGCAGCAAATGAAAATTTTCATTTAGATTTAAAAGCAATTAAAGTGAATGGAAGAATTGTTGTTATGGGTGCAGGTTTAGGAAAAAACCCAAGAGCAGACTTTTTAGTTTCAGATATGATGGAGAAGGATGCAAAAGTTTTCGGGATTACGGGAGTGAATTTAGCTAAAAAGATGCCATTTATTGTTTCGAAATTTTCCAATCTTTTAGAGAAAGGAACGATAAAATTCCACGTAGATAAAGTTTTTTCTCTAGATGATGCAAATAGAGCTCATGATCTAATGTTGAGTGGGAATTTTTTAGGTAAATTAGTCTTGACCTCATAGAATTTCGGTTTCACTGGAAAGTAGTTTTCTGAATTTGAATAGGTAGACAAATTTTTTTGTGAACTAAAAATATAAATTTGCTATTTTTTTACTTGCAGTTAATAGATTAAATAATGTATTTTCGATCTAGAAGTGTTAGTTTTTTTGTTTTATGATTTCGCCTTTTGAGGAAATTTCGTTGATTAAAAAGAAAATCTTTTTTTTGCAATCTAGAAAAAACAAGTTCTTAGGTATTTGTAGTAATCTTTTATTACTTTTTCTTGTTGTAATGATAAGTTTTGTGAATTCTGGATGTGCTTCTAAAGCTGTTTCTAATAAAACAGTAAGTACTTCCACCGAAATGTATGATCCAATTGAGCCATTAAATCGTTTTGTCTTTGAGTTCAACAATGTCGTAGAGGTTGTTGTATTAAATCCTGTAAGTAGCATATATTCAGCTGTTTTCCCAAATGTTGTTCGTAATTCAGTTCGTAATTTTCTCCGTAATTTAAAAACGCCAGTTATATTAGCAAACGATATTTTACAAGGAGAACATATTAGAGCAAGAGATACTTCGGTGCGTTTTTTAATTAATTCCACTGCTGGTGTGCTTGGATTTTTTGATGTTGCCACTCATTTTGACTATAAATACCACAATGAGGATTTTGGTCAAACTCTGGCTGTTCACGGCATAGGTCAAGGACCTTATTTAGTACTACCCCTTCTTGGACCATCTTCTATTAGGCATACTCTTGGAAGAGTAACTGATATTTTTATAAGTCCAATGACTTATGTTAGTGATGTAGAAAATATTAGTTATGGTCTTACCGGCATAAGAATTATTGACGGACATTCTCGGATTAAGGATACATTGTCTGATTTGAAAAGGGACTCTTTAGATTATTATTCACTAATAAGAAGTGTCTATTCGCAGAGGCGTAAAAGCGTAATCCTTAATGAAAAAAAATCTAAATAAATTTTTCATATCTAATCATCTATTTTCGTTTCGTATTTCCTGTTCAGTCGAGGTAATTTTCTACTAATGGTGTCTAATAGAAAAAAAATAACAACAAAAAAAAGACTAAAAGTTTTTTTGGCTAACCCGCGTGGTTTTTGTGCTGGTGTGGTTCGGGCTATAGATATTGTGAATCGATCATTAGAAAAATATGGACCCCCTATTTATGTTCGTCATGAGATTGTTCATAACAAATATGTGGTTGAATCTCTAAGGAAAAAAGGCGCACGGTTTGTAAATGAATTAGATGAAGTTCCTGAAGGAGCAATAACTATTTTTAGTGCCCATGGTGTAGCAAAAAAAGTTTTTGGACAGGCTGAATTACATGGTTTAGATGTAGTTGACGCGACGTGTCCTTTGGTTGAGAAGGTACATGATGAGGGAAGAAAATATTATGAAAATGGGATGGAAGTTGTTTTAATTGGTCACAAGAATCATCCTGAAGTTGTTGGAACAATGGGTCAGGTTCCTGGTAATGTAAAATTAATCTCAAGTATTCAAGATGCTTTGGATTTTGAACCGGCTGATACAAAAAGAATCTCGTATATCACTCAGACTACTCTTAGTATTGATGACACTAGCGAAATAGTGAATATTTTAAAAACTCGTTTTCCAGATATAAAAGGTCCAAATCTAAAGGATATTTGTTATGCAACTCAAAACAGACAAACTGCAATAAGGCAAATAGCAAAAAAAGTTGATTTGATTTTAGTTGTAGGCTCTAAAAATAGTTCAAATTCCAATAGACTTTGTGAAATTGGTGAAGCAGTTGATGTGCCTAGTTATCTTGTTGAAAATAAAGAGGCTTTAAAATTAGAATGGTTTAAGAATGCAAAAAGCGTTGGTATTAGTGCTGGTGCTTCTGCTCCCGAAGTTTTAGTTGATGAATTAATTGAAAATTTAAAAATAGAATTTGATTTGTCACTTGAAATTTTAGATGGTCAAAAAGAAAAGGTTTTTTTCCCTCTCCCAGATCGATTGAATTCTTAAAGCCAAAATTTATTCTCTATCAACTCTTAATGCTTTCCAACTAAAAGGAAAAATTTTTGCGCTTTGTTGGTCGATCTTGTCGGCAATTATTTGGGTTTCTTTTTGTGCGTCAGGTTTGCATCTTAAATTACACACTCTTGCAAACGCATATAGAGTTCCACTCCAATACCATTCAGTCATCATAGACTGAGGAAGAATCATGCGAGCCATTTCTGGAGCTATATCTTTCTCTAGCATTTCTTCATATATTTTTTTACAACTTTGTGTTACTGAGGAGACATCAAACTCTATTTCTTCTTCTGAAGAACCTTGTTTTTTATTTTCTGCTGAAAGTCTCCATTTATTTGGATTATAAAATTCTGGTTCATCATCAACATAACGTCTTGAAACTTCATTCCAAACAAGACCAACTTGGTGTTTAACTAGCTGTCTCGCGACAAAAATAGGAGCTTTGATATGGAATTGCATCGATGCATGTCCAAACGGACTCCAGTGATTATGTTTTGCCAAATAATTGATTAGTCTTGAGTCTGCTTTTTCTTTAAATTCTTCGTGAGATTTTGCAAACGAGACACGAGCAGCATTTACAACACTTAGGTCGCTACCCATATGATCAACAAGAGTTACTTCCATGATTTCTCCATAATAAATTTTACAATTTTGATAGCTTAAAGGAAGTTGAAAGTGGACAAGTATGTAAAAATCAAACTTTTCTCTTGAGAAACTATCAAAGATAATCTTAGAGGCGGTTGGTAAAAACTAAAAACCTATAATCATTGAATACACATTATCTACTTTATTGATGATCACTACAAGAGTAATCTTTTTGTTTTACATCTCAGAGATTTGGATTTTCAATTTTTATAATTTCTATGTTGTCTTTTATTGTGTAGGATCAATATTTGTACTAATTAATCTTTTAAAATTTTATTAGAGACATAATAAAGTATTTAATAGAAAAGGGATTTTTTTGAAATTATTATTCATCTGTTTTAATGTTTTAATGTTCTTATTTTCGTCATCTGTTTTTTTTGAAATAGAAGCAAAAAAACGGAGAGGAAGAAAGCGTCCTCCACCGTTAGTTTCAGTTTCTAAAGTCGTAAAACGAGAGGTTACCAATCGTCTGAACTCAATAGGAACAGCAAATCCTTATCGCAAATCTATAGTAAGTTCCCAAATTGAGGGTCGGGTTAGGACTTTTCCAGTTTTTCAAGGGACTTATGTTGAGGCAGGAAAATCAATAATCGCAACTCTCGAAAAAAATAGTCTTGAAATAGATTTACGTGTTAAAAAAGCAGAATTAGAAAAAGCTAAACAAGATTTATTAAGTAACAAACGTGATCTAAAAAGAGCAAAGGATCTATTAGCTCGTTTGATTATAGATAGAGTGAATTTTGATAGAATTGACACTCAATACCAAAAGTCTATTTTTGAAGTAAATAGGGTTAAGGCTTTAATTGAACGCATTTCGGATCAGCTTTTGAAAGCCACGATTCGGTCTCCCTTAACTGGTTTTATTACCTATAAATGGTCAGAGGTAGGAGAATGGGTTCAAAAAGGTGGGAGACTAGTGGAAGTTGTAGAGGTATCAAAAATAATTGTTCGTTCACCAGTTTCTGAGAAACAAATTCATACTATTAAAAAAGATGATAAAGTTCGGGTGTCATTTGATGCTCTCAATGGCAAAACTTTTTACGGAAAAGTTAGGAGTATCATCCCTCTTGCTGATCTCAAGAGCCGTACTTTTCCAGTAGAATTTATCTTAAAAAATACAAAAGATTTTGCTATTAAGGCTGGTATGTTTTCCAGGGTTACTATTGAGTACGGATCTAAAAATAACGCAATTCTCATTCCAAAAGACTCGGTTCTAATTAGAAGACGCGGTATGTCTGTTTTTGTTTTAGAAGATAATCAGACAGTCAGGGAAATTTTATTTAATCCTATTAGGAGTGTAGATTCTTATATAGAAGTACCAAAAGAAATTTTAAAACCAGGACAGAAAGTTGTAACACAAGGAAATGAAAATCTCAGGAATGGGATGTCGGTTAGAATAAGAGGTAAGAAGGGTAGTTGGAAGAAAAAACGTTTTAATCGTCGTTAGAATAAAAAATTATGGAAAGATAGTTCATTTTCTTTTCTAAATATTTGGTTTTTAGGAGTAAATTTTGAATTTGCCTAGTTCGTGTGTGAAGAATCCTGTCACCACAATGGTTTTTGTGATTCTTGCTGTTTTGTTTGGTCTAATAAGTCTTTATCGTATTCCTGTCCAGATGAAACCAACGATAGATAGACCCGTAATAACTGTAGATACAGGTTATAAAGGTGCAGCGCCACTAGAGGTTGAAGAAGAGGTCACAAAAGGAATAGAGAAAAGACTTACCTCTGTAGAGGGTCTATCAAGAATGACATCCACAAGTCAAGAAGGACGTTCAAGGGTAATTCTGGAGTTTGATTGGGGTACTAATAAAAATGTTGCAAGACTGGATGTTTCTGAAAAACTTGGTCTAGTCAGGAATTTACCTGATGATTCTGATAAGCCTATCGTAAAAGCGGTGAATTCTGATTCACAAAGACCGATTGCTTGGATAATGTTAAAAACAGATCTTCCTTTAAACAATGTTCTCATAGTTGCAGATGATGAAATTCGTCCAAAATTTGAAAGAATAGATGGAGTCGGCTCAGTTCGCTTATATGGAGGCTCTAGACGTGAAGTAAGAGTTACTATGGATTATGAAGCTATGAGTGCAAGGGGGATAACAGTTCGTTCTTTGCGCGATGCTTTGATTAAGGAAAATCAAAATACAAAAGGTGGAAAGATAGATGAGGGAAAGAGGAGGTATGCAGTAAGAACAATTGGTAATTTTACAAATATTTCTCAATTAAAAAATGTTATCGTTGCCCGAACTTCATCTGGACCGGTATATCTTAGAGACATAGCGAACGTAAATTTTGATTATGCGGAACCCACTAGAAAGATTCGTCAAAATGGGAAGCCAGCTTTAGGATTTGGAATTTTAAGAAAAACTGGTGCTAATACAGTTGCGGTAATGAAAAGAGTAAGAAAAGTAATTAAAGAAGTAAACATGAGGTACAGTGGAAGAGATATTCGTTTAAAACAGGTATACGATGAGACTAAATATATCGACCAATCACGAAGTCTAGTTATTAACAATATCTATGTTGGTGGAACCCTTGCGGTTACTATTTTATTGGTTTTCCTTGGAAGTATTTCTGGTATTTTAGTAGTTGGAATAGCCATCCCTGTAGCAGTAATAGCAACATTTATTTTCATTTTCATTTTAGACAGATCTATGAATATTATTTCTTTGGCAGGACTTGCTTTTGCTGTTGGTATGGTCGTGGATAATTCCATAGTAGTTTTGGAAAATATTTTTCGTCACAAGGAAATGGGAAAATCAAGTTGGAATGCATCAATTGATGGTGCTACAGAGGTATGGGGTGCGGTATTAGCCTCTACACTTACGACTTTGGCTGTGTTTATACCTATTATTTTTTTACAGGATGAATCTGGGCAACTTTTTAAGGATATTGCAATTGCGATAAGTGCTGCTGTCGGAATCTCTTTAATAGTTTCTGTTACGGTTGTTCCAATGTTAACTTCAAGGTTTTTGAAATTATCTCTGTTAGATAATATTTTAATAAAAATTTTCACTTTCCTTCAATTATATGCCATAGGTAGATTTCTACAGAGAGCATATATTTCTATTTTACGTTGGTTTATGCGTGGAGTTTTCAAAAGAATATGTGTTGTATTGCTAATAACTATTGGAGCTGTATTAATTGCTTGGAAATATTTTCCGCCGATCGATTATTTGCCAAAGGGGAACAGAAATCTTTTTTTTGTTTTCTTAAGAATGCCACCAGGTCTTAATTTAAATAAAGTCGATGGAATAATTAATAAATTGGAAAAAAAGTTTCAAAAAATAGAGGAACTTGATCGTTTTTTTGCAGTAATCCGAGTTCAAAGACCTATTATTGGACTGGTAGCAAAAGAAAAATATTCTGATCTCAAATCTATGAGAAAACTAAATAGAAAACTATTTGGAATGGTACAGGGGATTCCAGGAGTCAGAGCATTTGTAACGCAAGCTTCACTATTTCGCCGGAGAGGATCTGGTTTTATAGGCGGTATAAATCTTCATGTGGATATTACGGGCAATAGTTTGGAGGAAATTCAAAGAATTTCTAGTAATGTAGGAGAAAGATCGAAGAAATTAAAGGGTGTTCGTTTTGTCAATAGTAGCTTTGATCTTGGAAGTCCGGAATTGCAGATTCATGTTGATCGAGAAAAAGCTGCTAATTTGGGAATATCAGTCAGTGAGTTAGGAGATCTTGTCGAAACATTAGTGAATGGTACAAGAGCAGGTTTGTTTTTTGACGAGGGAGAAGAATTAAATATTATACTTCGTGATCAAACAACGAATTTTTCAAAGACACAGCAACTTTCTAAAATTAAGATAAATGAAAAAAGTGGAAATATTGTTGAATTGCGTGATATTGCAGAAATACGTCCTGCCCTAGGTCCTACAAAAATAGAGCATATAGATAGAGATCGTTCTTTGAGTATCACTGTTAATATTGGAGAAGATTTGCCATTACAAATAGCAATTGATCGAATGAAGAAAAAGGTTATAAATCCTATTAGAAAAAAACTGCCTCTTGGATATTCTGTTAACGTTGCGGGTAGAGCAAAAGATTTAGAACGAACTTGGGATTCTCTTAAATGGTCATTTTTACTTGCTTTATTTATAACGTATCTTCTAATGGCGGCATTATTTGAAGCTTGGAGTTATCCATTCATTATTATGTTTAGTGTTCCATTTGCTACTACAGGAGGAATATTATTAGTCTCTTTCGTGAACTCTATTGAATCTTCAGTAAAAATGGATACCTTGACGATGCTTGGATTTATAATTCTGACTGGTATCGTGGTGAATAATGCAATTCTATTGGTTCATCAATCCTTAAATCATTTTCGTTCTGGTATACAAATGAAAGATGCTATTTTGGAAAGCTGTAAAGATAGAATGCGTCCGATTTTTATGACAACTGCGACTACTGTTTTTGGAATGCTACCCCTAGTAACTTCTACTGGTTCAGGAAGTGAACTATACAGAGGCTTAGGTTCTGCGGTTCTTGGAGGGTTGGCAACATCCGCTTTGTTTACGCTGATCTTGATTCCTGTTATTTTTTCTCTATGGGTTGATTTAGTTTCAAAAGTTACACGTAAAAAAATTTAATTTTCTTCCAGGAAAGAATCTACAGCATTATTCCACTCCACATGACTTCTTCTGTAACTATAATGTCCACCTTCATCTAGAATTACTAATCTGGAATCAGTAATTCTAGATTGTAAATCTTCAGCAAAATATGGAGGAGTAAGGGCGTCATCCTTTGCAGCAATTATTAATGAAGGTTTTTTGATAAGATGTAGTTCTGAAAGACGGTCATGGGATAATGTCATATCAAGTCTTGAAGAGATTACTTCTACAGAACCAATAGTTTTTTTTTGTTTTGCTTCTAATTCAAGTAAATTATCATACATATTCTTAAATTGTGTCCATCCAGCAGTCCAAAGAGAACTAAATTTAATATATTCTTCTCTTCCGTAGGATTGGGCAATATGTTTTCTGGATGTTTGAACCCGAGTCATGTATTCATCTGCTTTTGTCCAAGTGTTAGAGAAAATACATGCTTTAATTCTGTCTGGATAATCTAATGCTAGATTTTGTAAAACACATCCGCCAGTAGAAGTACCCGCAACGAAAGCTTTATCGATATCTAATGTGTCCATAAGTGCAATTGCATCTTTTGCAATTAAGTCTGTTGAGTAAGCATTTAGAGGTTTATCACTTTCCCCAGTACCTCTATGATCAAAAGAGATGCAACGATATTGCTTCGAAAAATGAGGGATTTGAAAATCCCATGCGTCTAAAATTCCAGTAAGTCCAGGAATAAATAAAAAAGCATCTCCTTTGCCTGAGTCAGAGTAATTTATAAAAATATCTCCTGCTTTGATTCGTGTCATTTGATTTCCTTATGTAATTTTTTAATTTTCTGCATCTAGTATTTCTTGAATTCTCACGGTTCTATTTTCTTTTGCTGACATAACTCCTGCCATTATTACCGCAAGAGATTCTACAGCTCTAAATCCATCGACTTCAGGTTTAGAATTTTCTCTCACACAATTTGCAAACTCTTCGAGTTCTTCGACAATTGTATCATTTTTTTTATAACTCACACTGTTTGGTTTTTTTTCTCCTCTCAATAAAATACGTAAACCGTCAAAATGATTAAAATAAGCTGTAGCAGTTTTACCATAGATATTCATTAAGTAATATTCAGAAGCTGAAGCATAACTAGCAGTTAGATTTGAAAGAGCCCCATTTTGATGTTCTAGTATTAAGTTCGCGATATCAGGATTTTCCCCTGGTAAAACTAATTGTGCAGTTCTTGCAGAAACAGATTTCACAGGACCCATCAAGAATTCAAGAACATCTACGTAATGTATTCCGATTTGAAGCATTACACCCCCTGGCATACCTTCTGATTCATATCTCCAGTGCCCAAGTTCAAATTGACCTTCTCGATCTCTGCTAATATTACACTCTGCCTGAACCATCTTTCCAAAGTTTCCTTTTTCAATTTCTTTTTTTATCCATCTAAATTGGTTCTCTCTCCTTCTTTGATATCCAATTGATAAAATAACATCTTCTCTGGCGCAAATTTCAGCAATTTTTTTCCCATCCTTTATATTGTGCGCTATAGGTTTATCAAGAAAAACGTGTTTTTTAGATATTGCCGCACTTTCGGTCGTATTTAGGTGAACATGATTTGGAGTTGTATTTATGATTGCTTCTATCGAATTATCTTCAAGAATTTCTTCGTAACTAGAGGCTGAATTGCAATTGTATTTTTTAGCAAAATTGTTCCGTTTTGCTTCTGAACGACTGAAACAACTTACTATCTCTAATTTATTTGTTTTTTGAATCGCATCAGCTAAAACATCTGACCACCAACCCATTCCTAAACTTGCAACACGTACTGTTTCGAAATTCATAAATAATACTCCTAAAGTGGAAGTTTTTTTCTTCTTCGAAAAAATATAGGCCATGATATAGAAATTGCGGATAAACACAAAAAGAAAATACTGATGGGAGAAGCAAAAAAAATTGAAATATCTCCTTGTGATGAAGTCAGTGCAATTCGCATATGTTCTTCAAGTTGTCTCCCTAATACTAAGGCTAACAAAAGAGGAACTACTGGCATATCCAACCATTTCATAAAAAGACCCAATAAGCCGAAGGCGAACATAATATATACATCAAAAAAAGAATTACGGAGGGCAAAACTTCCAACAACACAAAGAACCGCGATAATAGGAAGTAGTAAAGATTTAGGTGTTTTTAATAATTTAATTAACAGGGGTAAAGTTGACATAGCTATTAGAAGATTGAAAAGATTGGCCCAAAAGAAAGAAAAGATTACAGAATATGCAAAAGGAGCTTGTTCCATAAACAGAAGTGGTCCTGGTGCTAAACCATGGACTAGGAGCGCACCTATTAAAATTGCTGTTACTGGATCCCCGGGTATTCCTAAAGTCATCATTGGAATTAATGCACCTCCGCAGACAGCGTTATTTGCAGACTCAGGTGCCGCAACACCCTCAATGCAACCTTTTCCAAACTTTTTAGGATTTTTGTTTATTTTTTTTGTATAGTCATAACTTATGAATGCTGCAATAGGACCTCCTGCACCAGGAAGTATCCCAATAAAAGTTCCTAAAAAGGATCCTATCAAAATAGGTAATCTCATGATTTTAAGATTTTTTAAAGAGGGAAGTAGACCTTTAATCTCAGAATTTTTCTTATTGTGATTAAAGTTTTTAGTTGACTCGCGTAAATTATCTGCTAGTTGGGGTATTGCAAAAAGACCGATTAATGCAGTTAAAAAATGGATTCCTGACAGTAAATCCGGATTCCCAAACGTAAATCTTTCTGTTCCCATGACCGGATCTTGTCCTATTGAAACAAATAATAAACCGATGATTCCAGATAGTAACCCTTTTATAATAGATTTCGTCGCAAAACTACAAATAACGGATAAGCCAAAAAAAACTAAACTAAACAAATCGGGTGCCCTAAATGAAAGTGCAACCTCTGCAAGTTCTGGAGCAATAAAATAAAGACATATAAAACTAAAAAGACCTCCTAGAAAACTTGAAATAATTGCTGTACTAAGAGCAATATGGGCTTTTCCACTGCTCGCTAAAGGATATCCATCCAGAGCAGTGGCAGAAGCTGAAGGTGTACCAGGAATCTTTAGGAGTATTGCGGAAAAACTGCCTCCCATCATTCCTCCTGCATAAAGGCCAAGTAATAGAGATATAGAAATAGAAGGGGGTAAAACAAAAGTCAAAGGTAGAACAATAATGATACCTGCGCTAATAGTCATTCCTGGAATCATTCCAACTATTAAGCCTATGAATGAGCCTGCACAGGTAGCTAAAAGACTTAGCAATTGAGCAGATTTTACAAAACCTTCATAAATATCCGGATTCATTTAGCGCCTTTTAGAAAAATTAATTTGGAAGATAAATTGAAAAGACATTTTTAAATAAATAATAAATAAAAAGAGTTATTGATAGTGAAAAAATTGAAATATAGAAAAATCTTTTTTCTGATGCGAGAAACATAAAACCTGCGAAGAAAAAAGGAGTGATAAAGAGAAAACCAGTTAAAGGGAGTAGTAAAATATAAATAAATATTAACAAAATAAGTACAAAAACTTTTTTCTCAAAAATTTCTTTTTTCTCTTCTTTTTCGTCTTTTTTAGTAATTAGGTTCTTAATTAAAAGTAAAAATGAAAGAATAAAAAAACAGATAGCTATGATCCAAGGAAAAAAAGATGGCCCAGGTGTATTTGGAAGCGTTCTGATTGGAATCCAGAAAGTGAGGTACGAGTAGCAAATGCCAATGATAAGAAATGCAATAGATGAAATTAAATTTTTTTTACGCATTTTCAAAAGATAACCGACCTCTTTTTTTCTCAAGAGGACGGTTATTTTCTTTTTATAGGATTATTTCTTTCTTTTTGATTGATAAATTCCAGCTTGTTTCATTACTCTAGTAACAATTGTATTTTGAGATTTTAGATAAACTTCAAATGCAGAAGAATCCATCGGTGCAATAGTAAAACCCTTCTTTTTACTAAGGGCAGTAAATGCTTTTGATCTCGCGGAACGCATCATAGCATTAGCTATTTTTGCTTTTACCATAGCAGAGGTTCCTTTTGGAACCGTTAGACCTCTAAAAAATTCCATTTCTGCATCATATCCAAGCTCTTTTGCAGTTGGGACCTTAGGGATTACGTTATTTCTTTTAGCGCCAGGAATCACTAAAATACGAATTTTCCCAGCTTTTGCTAATCTCACTGCACCTGTTAAAGGTGCTACCATGGCATGTGCTTCACCACTTAATACTGAAGCATTTCTTCTCTTAATACCAACAGGCAGATGTATTACTTTACAATTTGTTGCAGTAGTAAGAACTACAGCTCCTAAATGAGTACTACTTCCAGTTCCTGCATTTGCAATTTTAATTTTACGAGGATTTTTTTGACAATCTTCTACAAATTCTTTGAATGAATTCCATTTAGCATCTGCTCTAACAGCCAAAGGAAGTGGCTGCATTTCAACACGACCTACATGGTCCATAGTGTTATATTTAAATGGAAAATTACCAATATTAGTGGTTGTTAAAACAGAAGTTGAATTCCATGCAATCGTATATCCATCTGGTTTTGCATTTTTAACAAAGGTATAGGTAACTGCACCGCCTGCACCAGGTTTATTTATAGGAACAACTGGAACTCCTAAAATTTTAGACATGCCTTTTGCAAGAAGTCTTCCTTCTATATCAGCACCACCACCGGCTCCGAATGGTATAATGAATTTAATTGGTTTATTTGGGTATTCTGCATAGGAACTTTGTGTAAATGTAAGCAGGGTCAATACAAAAAGTAAAATTGGCAAAATTGAAAGATATCTTTTCATTTTCTCCTCCGTTTCATTATGGAATGTAAAAAGGTTTCATTCTCACTTTACTAAGTTTTAGAAATTAGTCAATTTTTTCTTTTGCTCCAATTGCATCTAAGGCAGCTTTTGCAATAACTTCATCTTGTTCCCAATCTCCACCACTAACCCCTATTCCTCCAGAGCACTCTCCTTCAAAAATGATCGGAAAACCACCTTCCATGGCAGTCCATCGTTCTGGTCCTGCGGCAAGAGCAAGTCCGATTGCATGTAATGTGTCCATGTGTTGTCCTTGTGCCCCTTGCGTTGTAGTTGGTCTTTTATTAGATGCTGCGCAAACAGCTTTTGTTGTAGATGAATGTTGTGTATGGAAACGACCACCGTCCATACGTTCATATAAAATCAAATGTCCACCTTCATCCACAATTGCAACTGCTGCAGGGATTCCGAATTCTTCTGCTTTTTCTATTGCAGCAGTCATCATCTTTTTTGCTCCTTGGTTAGTAAGACGATTTATTTTTTTGAAAGACATCATAAAACTCCCTTTTATTTTTTTTTGTGTATAGATTAAATTTTATTTATAGACGTATCCTAAATTAAAATGTTTTTGTTAAGAATTTAGAAGAGATCATAACAATTTTTATAGGGTAAATAAAATTGAGTGAAAAAGAATCAGACATACAAATCTTTATAGAAGATATAACAAAACGAGCCGGATCTTTGGCTTTAGAATTTTATGGGAAAGTGTCTAAGGAAAGGAAACAGGACAGTATTGTATCTGAAGCAGATAGAACTGTTGAAAAATTTTTAGTTTCAAAGATTCTTGAAAGATTTCCAGAAGACTATATTCTAATGGAAGAGTATGGGACACATGGGAATTTTAAGAGTAATAAATCGCAGAGGTGGTGGGCCATTGATCCAATTGATGGAACCGGTCCATTTTTGGCAAACCTCCCTTTTTGGTCAGTTTCGGTTGCAATGTTACAAGGTTCAGAAGTTGTCTGTTCCTCATTGAATATGCCACTTTTAGGTATGTTTTTTTCTTCAAGAAAAGCAGGGAGAACGACTTTAAATGGAGATAGCCTTTCCAATTTAGGTAGCAATCTTAGGGATGAATTTGATTTTTCATTTGTGCCTTGTAGTCCAGTGAATGGATTGTCAATTAAATATCCCGGCAAGAGGCTCGCTCTGGCGGCATCTTCGGTACATATTGCATTTGTGGCATGTGGTTCTGCTAAGGGTGCTATCATTGAACCTAATAGAGCGTACGACATTGCGGCGGCTTCACTTATTTTGGAACAAGTGGGTGGCTGTATTAAATATCTTGATGGCACGGATATAGATTTTGCTGAGCTTCATGATGGCCAAACAATGAAAGTTCCTGTTATTGCTTCTCATCCTGAAGAATTTTCTTTTTTTCAAAAAGAAGTTTTTTGGAAATGATATATTAAACCCACATACCAGCACTTTGTAAAAGTTCATCTAAAATAAAAGATACTGAATCTGGAGATTCAATTGGTGTCATATGTCCAATCTCTGCTAAAAGATGAAATGTAGAAGATTTAAGGTGTTGATTTAATTTGTTAAAATCTTCTTTTGGAATTAAACGATCCTCTGTTCCTCCTATTACGGCACATGGAATATTTATTTCATGAAGTCTTCCAGTATAATCTTGACGAATTCTAATCGCGTTCAGAAGTTTTGCTATATTTTTTGAATTTTGCGATGAAATAATACTTTCTATTTTCTTTAGATATTCTGGATTTTTTTTTCTAAAGGAATTGCCAAAAAGTTCAGGAGAAAAATTCTTTGCAAATCTTTTGCTTCCTTCATTTATGATAGCTATCATTTGCTCTTCTCTTTTTTGCATGTTCTCGATTGAATCTGCAGCAGATCTTGTGCTTATAAAAGCAGCGACACATATAGGAAGAGGATTCCGAAGAAGCATTTCTAATAGAATGTAACCACCCATAGAAAAACCCGCAATGGCAATAGATGTTATGTTCAATGCATCGATAAAAGCACTCATATCGTCCGCCATCATTGGTAGAGTAACTTCTTCAGAGGAGTTTCCTGTCAATCCTGAACCTCTAAGATCAGGCACAATAATTCTGTATTTTTTTTCTAAGTCGTTGATTTGATTTTTCCACATGGTATGGTCTAGCGAGAATCCGTGAAGAAGAAGCAATGCAGGCCCGCTTCCCACATCTAGATATGAGATTTGGAGATTGTTAGCTACTATTGATTTCATATTTTTCATTTTAAAGTCTTTTCCATTTAAATTTTCCCTATTTCTAAAATTACTTTATTTGATTTTGCAATTTCACCAAGAGCTAATTCTATTTCTTCTTTTACCCATTCGTCTTTTTCAACTAATAATCTTTCTTCTAAGGAGAATCTAATATAATTCTGATTTGTTTTTTTTACAATTTCGGCTATGGCCCAAGCAGAATGACCTCTAACTAAAGGCAGGCGGTGTCTCAAAGTTTGTCTCAGTAAATTTAAGTATTCTTTTTTGTGAGAGTTTCCAATAGCAATAAGAACATTTCTCAAAAAACCGTCATACTTTGCACGCAGAATAGCAGTTCCTTGAAATTTTTCTCTAAAACTCTTTTCATCTAATTGTAAGAGTTCTTCTAAATTCGTATTATCTGTTTTGGGTCTTGGTAAAAATCGGTTTTGTTGTGTTTCTGGAGCTTTTTCGTTCCAAGGACATACAATTTGACAAATATCACAACCAAAAATATGATTTCCCATCATTGCTCGTAAATCTCTTGGAATTGGACCTCGTAACTCAATTGTTAGATATGAGATACATCTTCTGGCGTCAACAATTTCGGGGGCAATAATAGCATCTGTCGGGCATTTCTCTATACATTCATTACAGGAGCCACAATGATTTTCTTGAAATGAATTTGAATTAGTAATTTCTTTATTTAGGAGAAGAACTCCAATAAAAAAATAACTTCCAAGAGTTCTGTTTAAAAGTAAAGAATTTTTCGCTTTCCATCCTAATCCAGCTTTAACTGCAAGATCCCTTTCAAGAATAGGTGCAGTATCAACAAAACTTCTTCCCTCTATTGTGATGTCTGTCTCTTTTAGTTCTTTAAGTATTCTTAATAGCCTTTTTTTTATAAATTTATGGTAGTCACCACCATGAGCATATTCTGCAATTTCCCCATAGAAATCAGTAGGAAAATGTTTTTTGTTTTTTTTCTTAGATTTATATTGCATTCCAACTACAAGAGCAGATTTTGTGTTGGGCCAAAGTTTTTCTAAATTAGAGCGTAACTCTGAATTTTTTTTCAAATATTCCATTTCTCCGGCATATCCTTTATCTATCCAATTTAAATAGCGCAAATATTCTTTTTCTAAAGAAACAGAAGCTATTCCAGATACTTCAAATCCATGCTTTCTGGAAAGTAGCTGACATTTTTTCTGTAATAATTCTGCAGTAAGTTTAGTCATTTTTGTCTATTCGTCACAAAGTTTCGTTAATTTATAATTATAAAAAAGTAAAGAATATAAAAAGTTATTTCAAAGATATTGAATAGCGATGTATATTCTGTCAATAAGAACTATATGTGATTAAAATATTTTCTCTATTGAGTTTTTCATTTGAGTCCATTAAAGAACAAATATACTCTTTCTCTAATACTAATTTTGATGTTAGGAATTCTTCTTTTTTTTAGACGAGAGATCTATTCGATCTTCGATTTTTTAATTGAGTTACAAGAGCATAAAGAAGTTCTTCGCGCATGGATTACCTCGTACGGGTTCTGGGGTCCGTTTATTTTTATTGGAATTCAAATATCCCAAGTTGTTCTATCCCCAGTACCTGGTGAATTGACTGGTTTATTAGGAGGATATCTTTATGGAGCATGGCTATCTTCTATATATAGTACAATAGGATTGACTATAGGTAGTTGGATAGCATTTATGTTAGGCCGAATCCTTGGTCGTTCCTATATACAAAAATTAATTTCAAAAAAACTTTTGCAAAAATTTGATTTTTTAACCACGAATAGGGGTTCCACAGTAGTATTAATTCTTTTCTTAATTCCTGGTTTCCCAAAAGATATAATGTGTTTTT
>CAYWAX010000009.1:0-20821 GCA_964456425.1 uncultured Nitrospinaceae bacterium
TTTATTTGCAGGAGATGGGTTTGCATACAGTCATTATCACTGGGATGGACATTGCGGAAAAACAGCAGAAGAAGCTGAATCCCTAGATTTAATCGATGTTTCCGCTGTATTTGCAGAGCGCGCACTTTTTTGGACTAAATATGTAGATATGAATATCTATGTTGATAGACTGGAGGAAGTAATAGAAGAATTCGATATTAAAGTAATAGCTCCCACTCACGGTTTGCCAATCAAAAATATAGCTCAAACCTTACCAAAAATCAGAAAAGGTTTAGTAGCAGCTAAGGCTTAAAATCAAGAATAGGAACAAAATGAGAAATTTTTCTGAAAACGTTCTACAAACTATGGGTGGTGAACGAGCAGATCATATGACCTTGAAACGTCCGCAAGGAATGATTCAACTTGATTCTGGAACACCTTCTTTTCCAACACCAGAACATATTTGTAATGCTGCAAAAAAAGCACTTGAAGATGGGCTGACACATTATGCTCCAGGACAAGGAGATCCAGAATTCCTTCAAGCAGTCTGTGAAAATATTGAAAAAGAGTGTAATTCGAATTACTCCACAGATTCAGTAATTGCAACTAATGGAGGAAGTTCTGGAATATATACAGTTATGACAGCATTTCTCGGCAAAGGAGACGAAGTTATCCTGATGGACCCGACATTTTCTCTTTATTCTCACGTTGCTAAACAGATAGGAGGAATACCGGTCAACGTACCCCACGGTCCTGATTACCATTTAGACATACAGGCCATTAGAGATGCTATTACAGATAAAACCAGATTATTACTCATTTGTAATCCTAACAACCCGACAGGATTAGTTTATACTCAAAAAGAACTCCAATCACTTGCTGAATTATGTTCAGATAATAATATCATTCTGGTCTCAGATGAAGCTTATGCTAAAATCTTGCAACCAGGTTTTAAACATGTTCCATTATTATCTTTCACAGAACATAAAAATAATTTAATTCTACTTGATACATTTTCTAAAACTTACTCTATGACTGGATGGAGACTAGGGAGCTTGATAGTTCCAGAAGATATGCATAGCGTAATTTTTGGTATTCATCGCTCGATTAATGGGCCTATTTGTTCCTTCGTGCAAAGAGCCGGAGCGGCTGCGTTGCGTGGCCCCCAAAACTGTGTACTCGAAATGAGAAAGGAATATCAAAAAAGAGGCAAATTAATGTACGAACTTGCAAAAGAAATTCCTCGACTGATACCTTTAGAACCCCAAGGGGGGTTTTATCTTTACTGTCGTTATGATTTCCCTATAAATGCAACGGATTTAAGAAAAAGAATTTGGGATGCTGGAGTAGCAATCCGAAGTGGAACTGAATTCGGTAAATCTGGCGAAAACCATGTCAGACTGACCTATTCAGTTAGTGAAGAAACAATAGAAAAGGGAATGCAGGTCGTAAGTGAATTTTTCAAAAAAACAACTTAAGGAAAAGATTTGCCAAACATCACTATATAAACTACTCATTTCATATGAAATTTTTATAGTTAATAGGAGGAAAAATGTCAGTTCCACGCAGACTACGCCATGTTATGGTTTTAGAGGATATGGCGCCGCTTGCCCACTCCTTTCTTCCTCGTGCCTTATGGGAATTTGCCTCAAAGGGTACAGAAGCAAATCTGTCTCGTGAAGGTAACCGTCGAGCCTTCGATGAAATATGGCTACGACCCCGAGTTTTAAAAGATGTAACTAAACGGACAATGAAAAAAAAAATATTTGAAAAATCTTTCGATGCTCCTTTCGGTATTTCGCCTATGGGTGCCTCTGCAATGTTTGGTTTTGAGGCTGACCTTAATTTCGCACGAGCAGCAAAAGCAGCTAATATTCCCTATATAATGAGTGCCAGTTCACTAATCCCGATGGAAAAAATTGCTGAGGCTTATCCTGATGTCTGGTTTCAGGCCTATGTGACAGCCGAGCGTAACGCAATCAGCGAACTTGCTGATCGAGTCTGGCAAACTGGTATCCGTCACCTAGTGATCACGGTCGATGTTCCCGTACCAGGAAACAGAAGAGCTGGTTTAAGAGCAGGCTTTGAATATCCAATACGGCCTGGATTACGTATTGCGCTAGACGGGTTGACTCATCCTCGATGGTTAATAAGCACCTTTCTGCGCACGCTTATAAATTCTGGTATGCCACATATCGAAAATTATGGAAAAGAACGCGGGATACCAATTATCTCGCGTAGCGCACCACAAAGGCCTCATGTCAGAGACGCATTGGACTGGGACGATCTCAAATGGCTACGAGAAAAATGGAAAGGCAAGCTTTTGATTAAAGGTGTGTTATCTCCAGAAGATACTACGATCGCTGAAAAAATTGGTCTAGATGGTCTTTTTGTTTCAAATCATGGTGGGCGACAACTCGATACTGCGATACCACCCTTGAAAGCACTCTCAGAGATTGCTGCGGAAAAAGGAAGCATGTCAATACTCTTTGACAGTGGTATCCGCCGAGGTACCGATGTAGTAAAAGCCTTAGCGTTAGGCGCAGATTTTGTGTTCGCTGGAAGACCTTTTCTCTATGCAGCGACTCTCGGTGAGGAAGCAGGTGTAAACCATGCCATCAAACTTCTCAGTCAAGAGGTTTTTCGTAATATTGCTCTACTTGGATGCAACAACTTAGAAGAACTCTCCTCACGGATAGTCTATTCTAACTCCTAATTTTAACGATATCACCCTAAAACAAACGTTTAAATGTAATAGGATATGATATCTTTTTACTAAATTTTCAAATTTAAGAAGTAACAGTAATTATTTTGAAGAGACTCGAAGAAGTTTAGAAAACATTCCAAAATATTTGGTAGCGGGGGCTGGATTCGAACCAGCGACCTTTGGGTTATGAGCCCAACGAGCTACCAGACTGCTCCACCCCGCATCGAAGAAATTCAAACTAACACAAATCATTCTAAATTAGAAGAATAAGAATAAACTTATTCCTTACTCAATTTATATTTTTCCGATGAAATAAATTCAAATACAGTATCTCCTGACTTCACCAAACCTAAATTTTCTCTTGCGATTTTTTCTACAACTTTGAAATTATTTTTAAGGGAGAAAATTTCAGCCCTCAACTTTTTGTTGGTCGATTCAAGTTGAACAATTTCATTCTTTAACTTCTGAAATTTATCCCGATCTTGAAAAAGAGAAAAAAGACCATTACGCCCAAAAAAAGCATTCAGAAAAACAAGAACACTAATCCCAATTAAAAACCAACAGATGATAACACTAATAGATGAACTAGAGTCTCTAAAAAAACTTCTCAAAACTAAAACCTTTAAGATGAAAAAAATTATCCAATTTTTTTCATCACTTTCGAGGCGGCATTAAGTGTGAAATCTAAATCTGATTTTTCATGAGTTACTGACATAAATCCTACCTCAAATTGGCTAGGAGCAAAAGCTACTCCCTCATCAAGCATACCGTGAAAAAAACGAGAATATAATTTCAAATCTGACCGCAAAGCATCCGTAAAATTCTTCACGATACCTTCCTGAAAATAAAATCCAAACATGGAACCACAGTGACAAGCAGTCATTGGAATCTTATTTATTCTTGATAAATCTAAAAGACCTTCAATGAGATATTCAACCTTACTTGAAAGAACTTGAGGAAGATCTAATTCATTCATAACCTTAATCGTTTCAATTCCTGCAGACATTGCAAGTGGATTTCCCGAAAGTGTTCCTGCCTGATAAACGCCACCAAGAGGAGCGACTTTTTCCATTATTTCTTTTTTTCCACCATATGCAGCAACGGGTAGTCCTCCTCCAATCACCTTCCCTAGCGTTGTTAAATCTGGCACAATTCCAAACAACTCCTGTGCACCACCTTTAGCTACTCGAAACCCAGTCATAACTTCATCAAATATAAGAAGAGAACCGTACTCATTCGCAAGGGAACGTAGCAATTCTATAAATATTTGATCAGGAACAATCAATCCCATATTTCCTGCAACTGGTTCAATGATAATACAAGCAATTTTTTCTCCGTGAATAGCAAAAAGTTCTCTAACTGCATCCAAATCGTTATATGGCAAGGAAAAAGTATTGCGGGCGTAATCGGTCGGGACTCCTTCACTATCAGGCACACCAAATGTCGCTCCTCCGCTTCCAGTTTTAACAAGAAGACCATCTGAGTGACCATGATAACATCCGTCAAATTTCAGAATTCCATCTCGTCCTGTAAATCCCCTTGCAAGCCTAATCGAAGACATTGTCGCTTCAGTCCCAGAATTAACAAAACGAATTAGTTCCATTGATGGAAAAGAATTCTGTACTAGTTCTGCAAGAGAAGTCTCAAGGACTGTAGGCGCACCAAAACTTGTCCCGGATTCTGTTGTTTCTTTAATGATGGATACAATTCTTGGATGAGCATGTCCTAAAATTAACGGACCCCAAGACAGAACATAATCAATATACTCGTTTCCATCGACATCCCATATATGAGAACCCTTTCCACGCTCCACAAAAAAAGGTGTCCCACCTACTCCTTTAAAAGCGCGAACAGGACTATCTACTCCACCAGGAATTATTTTTTGAGCAAGTGAATAAAATTTCTCAGACATTTCATTTCGAATCAATTTATATATTTTCCTACTAGAAGTTCTAGACGACTCAGAGTTTCTTTAGAAATAGATTTAAGATCCGATATAATCGATTTTTTTAAAATACCAGAGAATGGGCTCTTTCCCTCTATTTGAGAAACAGATCTTGTAATAATTGTTCTAGCGAGTTCTGCATTTCTCTTAACCAAAGCAATAACAGACTCCACGTCTACATCTTCTTCATCCTCATGCCAACAATCATAATCAGTCGAAAGTGCAATCGTTGCATAACTCATCTCTGCCTCACGAGCGAGTTTAGCTTCAGGCATATTTGTCATACCTATAATTGAAGCGTCCCAATCACGGTAACGATAACTTTCAGAACGACTACTAAATTGCGGACCTTCCATACAAACATACGTTCCACCTCCATGAACAATAGCACCAGAATCCCTCGCAGCATTTTCAAGTATAGTCGAAAGATCTGAACAAACTGGATCTGCCATAGAAACATGGGCTACCAAACCATCTCCAAAAAAAGTACTTTTCCTTTTAGTGGTAAGATCAATAAACTGATCTGGAATGACAATATCTCCAGGATGAATTTCTTCCTTCATGCTTCCTACTGCACTAACTGAAATAATCCACTCACAACCTAATTTTCGAAAACCATATATATTAGCAAGAAAAGGTATTTCACTTGGCATAAGTACATGTCCAATACCATGACGAGGCAAAAAAGCAATTTTTTTTCCAGAGAGTGTCCCGATAATAAAAGGCGCTGATGGAGAACCAAATGGAGTGTCAATTACAACCTCTTCTACACCCTCTAGTTCTTTCATTTCATATAAACCACTTCCACCTATAACACCTATCAAAGCTTCACTCAAAACTTCCTCCATTACAGATCAAATTTCTAAAATATTTTTTTTCAAAAGACATTCTGCAATTTGTACCGCATTAAGGGCAGCACCTTTTCTAAGATTATCTGAAACTACCCAAAGATTAATTGTATTTAAAAGAGAATTATCATCTCTTATTCTTCCCACAAAAACGTCATCTTTCCCAGAGATATCAATTGGCATGGGATATACTAATTTTTTAATATCATCAAGAACCTCTATTCCCTCTGACTTATCAAGTATTTCTCTTGCTTTTTTAGAATCCATATCTTCCTGAAATTCAATATTCACCGATTCTGAATGTGAATTATAAACCGGAACACGAACACAAGTAGCACTTAGCGGTAAATCTTCAAACTCTAAAATTTTGCGAGTTTCATTAATCATTTTCAACTCTTCTTTAGTATTTCCTCCATCTAAGAAAATATCTATCTGAGGCAAACAATTAAAGGCTATTTGATGAGGAAAATTATCAGAAAGAAATTCTTCAGACTTGATTTTAGCTTTCACTTGCAAATCAAGTTCATCAATTGCTTTCTGTCCAGCACCACTTACTGCCTGATATGTACTCACAACAACTCTTTTAATTCTTGAAATTTTATGAAGCGGATTAAGTACAACAACAAGTTGTATTGTAGAACAATTTGGATTTGCTATTATCTTGCTTTCTGAATTAAGACAATGAGAATTAACCTCGGGCACAACTAGAGGGACATTTGGTTCCATACGAAATGCACTTGAATTATCTACTACTATAGCGCCAGATTGCACAGCAATCTGTGCAAATTCAAGAGACCTACTTGCACCAGCAGAAAAAAGAGCAACGTCTATGCCCTCAAAAGAATCTTTTTTTAATTTCTTTACTGTTATTTTACTACCCTGAAATTCTAAGTTTTTACCTTCACTTCTCTCACTAGCATAAAGATGAAGTTGACCAACTGGGAAATTCCTCTCTTCCAAAATACGGATCATCTCATTTCCAACTGCTCCAGTTGCACCAACAACTGCAACTTGCAAACCAGACATATTCATTCCCCCACGCGGTCTAGAATTACAGAACCCATGTCAGAACATGACATTTTCTTTGTACCAGGAGTATGAATATCAATGGTCCTAAAACCTTCACTTAAAGTTTCAGAAACCGCAGTCTCTATAACTTGTGCTACTTCCGGAAGTTTTAATGCGTATCGACAAAGCATTGCAGCTGACATAATTGCCGCAACTGGATTTGCTTTATTTTGCCCAGCAATGTCGGGAGCAGTTCCATGAACAGGTTCAAACATACCAAAACCACCATCTCCCAAATTTGCAGATGCAAGCATCCCAATTGAACCAGTTAACATAGAAGCAGCATCACTCAGGATGTCACCAAACATATTGCCAGTAACGACAACGTCAAACTGAAGTGGATTTCTTATTAATTGCATGGAAGCATTATCAACATACATATGAGATAGTTCTATGTCAGGAAAATTTTCTCCTACTTCTATAGCCACCTTCCTCCATAGCCTACTATTATATAAAACGTTTTCTTTATCCACAGAGCAAAGTTTCTTTTTCCTCACAGAAGCCAATTCAAAACCAAGTTTTACAATTCTTCTAATTTCAGAAGAGTGGTATACCATTGTATCTACAGCCCTCTGTTCGTCAGGCGAGACATCTTCGATATGTTGTGGTTTCCCAAAATAAATCCCACTAACTCCTTCGCGCAAAACAAGAAGATCTAAACCACGAACAATCTCTGGTTTCAAAGAAGAAGAATCTACAAGAGAATCAAACATAACAGCAGGTCTAAGATTGGCATATAGATCAAGTCCTTTTCGAAGGCCAAGAATTGCCTGCTCGGGACGCTTTTCCCTTTCTAAATCATCCCATTTTGGACCACCAACGGCACCGAACAACACGGCGTCAGAACTTTTACATAATTCTAAAGTTTCTTCAGGTAGTGGATGATCTACAGCATCTATTGCTGCACCACCGCATAAAGCTTCTTTGAAATTAAATATTAATTCAAATTTTTTTCCTGCACTCTCGAGAATTGAACTTGCTACACGTGTAACCTCTTCTCCAACTCCATCTCCGGGTAACAAAGCAATATCAAATTCTTTCAACTTATGATCCAGCCTTTCTATATTGAATTATTGAAATTTATTTAAAATCATTACAATATGGTAACTTCCTAGCTATTTCCCTAGTTTTAGAAAGATTTCCAATTAAATTTTGAAGCATATTCCAACTTCCATTCAGGAAAGCACTTCTCTGATTCTCCTGAATTTCAATAGAAATACTTGATTCACCATAAAAAAGTTCTTTTTTGTCTATATTTAATTCATATAGAATTTTTGGATTTTTTTGAGTCTGACTTATTAGTGTTTGTAAACTCTGAGGATCGACTGTTACAACCGGAACTCCTATTGCAAAACAGTTGCCAGCAAAAATTTCTGCAAAAGAAACGCCTACAAGTGCATCAATCCCAAATCTCTTTAACGCTTGTGGAGCATGTTCTCTCGACGATCCAGAACCAAAATTCTTACCAACAAACATAATTTTTCCACCCTTATATTCGAGATTATCAATTGGATGATCCGGAGTATTTTCTCTTTCATCACAAAAAAGAGCCTTCTCTATTCCATCAAATGTTATAGCTTTAAGAAATCTAGCAGGGGTAATTCTATCTGTATCTATGTCATCTCCAGGAAGAGGAATTCCGCGACCTGTAATCTGAATTATTTTTTCAACCGACATTTCATTACTCCTTAAAATTCTCTCGGATCTGCAATACGTCCTTCTATTGCAGACGCTGTAACAATCGCAGGACTAGCTAAATGAGTTCTGCCTCTAGGACTTCCTTGTCGACCTATGAAATTTCTATTAGAGGAAGAAATACTTCTTTCAGCACCAATAAGTTTATCTGGATTCATTCCAAGACACATCGAACATCCTGCCTCTCTCCATTCTGCACCCGCTTCTTCAAAAATTTTGTCTAAACCTTCTTCCTCAGCTTGTTTTTTTACTTTTTGCGAACCAGGAACTACTAGCATACGTACTTTAGAATTTACTTTTCTTCCAGAGATTATCCGCGCACCTTCTCTCAAATCTGAAATTCGTGAATTAGTACAAGACCCAAGAAATGCGACGTCAATTTTCGTGTCACGGATCGGTGTCCCAGGTTTTAATCCCATAAATTCAAATCCTTTTTCTGCAGTCTTTATGTCTTCTCCAGAAAAAAAGGACGGATCTGGCAACGTACCTGATAGGCCTATTGATTGTCCAGGATTGATACCCCAAGTAACCATTGGCTGAATGGAATCAGCATCAATCTCAAAAACATCATCATATTTTGCATCTATATCTGAAGCTATCGACTCCCAAAAAATTTGTGCTTTTTTAAAATCATCACCTTTAGGCGTGAATTCTCTCCCCGATAAATAATCAAAAGTATTTTTGTCAGGATTCACATAACCAATTCTTGCACCACCCTCTATACTCATATTGCAAACAGTCATTCTTCCTTCCATATCCATATTATCAAAAACTGTGCCTGCATATTCATAAGCATGACCAATACCACCCTTAATTCCAAGATCATGAATTATCCTTAAAATAATATCTTTAGGTAAAATTCCATCTTGCAAATTACCGTTTACTTCAATACGACGAACCTTTAATCTATTAAGAGAAAGAGTCTGAGAAGCTAATACATGTCCTACTTCTGTTGTTCCTATTCCAAACCCTAAAGCTCCCATTGCACCATGAGTACTTGTATGACTATCTCCGCAGGCAATTGTCATTCCAGGCTGACTCAAGCCCAACTCTGGTCCTATTACGTGAACAATTCCTTGCATCTGCGAATTCTTATTTAAAAAACGAATACCAAACTTTTCTACATTTTGTTCAAGGGAAGCCATCATTAATTCTGCTTGTTGATCTTCTAATGGGCGAAGCAACGATAGAGTAGGTATTATGTGATCTACTGTAGCAACGGTCCTCTCAGGAAATGCAACTTTTGCATCTAGTTCATCTAACATTGCGAAAGCCTGAGGAGTAGTCACTTCATGAATAAGATGAAGACCTATGAAAAGTTGATCCTGCCCAGATTCAAGCTTAGATACGGTATGTTTATCCCAAACTTTGTCGTATAAAGTTCTTTCAGACATATCTACCCTCTTTTATTTTCTTCCGAAGAAGAATTATCCATAGCACTTTTGAGAGAAGCAATATATTTGCCTGCTGCTTCTAATTTTTCCTCTCTTTGAGAATTCTTTTCAATAACATCTATCAAGGCACTACCCACTATTATACCTTCTGCATATTGAGACACTTCAGCAGCTTGTTCAGCAGTTTTTATTCCAAAACCAACTAAAACAGGTAAGTTTTTTTCTTTATTAATTTTATCAAGAGTAATATTGAGATCTTTGTCTAGAGACTCTCTTGCACCAGTGACTCCCATCTGTGCAACATAATATATAAAACCACCTCCGAACTTATTAACTAAGGATATTCTTTCTTCTGTACTTGTAGGTGCCAACATAAAAACAAGTTCTATTGGATATTCGTCCATAGAGTTAAGTAGAGGCATACTTTCCTCGGGTGGAAGATCAGGCACAATAACTGCGTCTACACCAGCTAAGGAACATTCCTTAACAAAAATATCTACTCCCATAGCTACAATTGGATTATAATAAGTCATAATAACAAGTGGTAAATTTTTCAATTCTTCTCTAATTTCCGAGATCATTTTTATCACAGACTTTAGATTCGTTCCCCCTTCTAATGCTCGCATGCTTGCCTTCTGAATTGTAGGTCCATCCGCAAGCGGATCACTAAATGGGACGCCAATTTCCATTCCATCTGCACCTGAAGAAGCTAAAGATTTGATTAAAGATTTAGTAAAGTCTAAGTCTGGATCTCCTGCAGTCACAAAGGGGAATAAACCAGTTCTATTGTTTTTTTTCAATTCAGACATACATAATTCTATTCTTCCTGAAGAAAGCAACTTCAAACTCCCTTTGAAATCAAATTAAATCTTTCAATAAACCTCTTGCCTGATAGACATCTTTGTCTCCACGTCCTGACAGGTTTACTACTACTATTTTCTCAGAATTATTCGAAGAAACTTCATCTGCTAATTTATCTAAAATAGCAATAGCATGTGCACTTTCAAAAGCAGGAATAATTCCCTCTAAAATTGACAACCTTTGAAAAGCTTCAAGTGCTCTAGTATCTTCAACAGTGAAATAACGTGCTCGTTCTGAATCTTTCAAAAATGAATGCTCAGGGCCAACACCAGGATAGTCTAACCCTGCAGAAACAGAATGAGCAGGAATAATTTGTCCATCTTCGTCATACAGAAGAAAAGTTTCACATCCATGAAGAACTCCTATTCTTCCTGCAGCTAGCGAAGCACCATGTTCCCCAGATTCCAATCCTCTTCCTCCTGCCTCTACACCTACTAATTCTACATCTTTATCTTCTAAAAAAGGATAAAACAAACCGATTGCATTACTTCCACCTCCAACACATGCAACACACGAATCCGGTAATCTTCCCTCTGTTTCTAAAATCTGTTTACGAGTTTCTCTTCCAATGACCGCTTGGAAATCACGAATCATTTCCGGAAAAGGGTGAGGACCCACAACAGAACCAATTATATAATGTGTTGTCCTCACTGATGCAGTCCAATCTCGAAGAGTTTCATTTGTTGCATCTTTTAAAGTTCCACTTCCAGACTTCACTGGAATAACAGTTGCTCCAAGAAGTTGCATACGAAAAACATTTAACTCTTGTCTTTCTATATCTTCTTCTCCCATATATATACTACATTCCAAACCATATCTTGCCGCAGCAGTAGCAGTAGCAACTCCGTGCTGACCTGCACCTGTCTCGGCGATAATACGTTTTTTCCCTAACCTTTTCGCTAAAATCACTTGTGCCATAGTATTGTTTATTTTGTGTGCACCAGTGTGACATAAGTCTTCTCTTTTTAAATATATTTTCAAATTCTTCAATTCAGAAGAAAGCCGTTCTGCAAAATATAATGGAGTCGGTCGACCTACGAAATCCTTTAATAATCCATCAAGTTCTAACTGAAACAAAGGATCTTTTTTTGCATCTTCGTATGCGATCTCTAACTCTTCTAAGGCAGGCATAAGAGTTTCTGGAACAAACCTTCCACCAAACTTTCCAAAACGACCTTTTGTAATGAATTTTTCATTTGTTGGCATAATTATTATCCTATATTCAATTAGCTTTTTGCATTATTAATAAATTTTTTGACTAATTCAGGATCTTTTTTTCTTGGATTATCTTTTTCAACTCCACTACATACGTCAACCCCAAATGGAGAAACTTCTTTTAAGGCTTCCTGAACATTCGATGGATTTAACCCACCAGAAAGAACAATCGATTTTCTTTCAGTAAGGTCTTTTGCTAATGACCAATTAAATTTCTTACCAGTACCTCCTAATTTGCCCTGAACAAAAGAGTCTAAAAGTATAGTACAGTTTTCGTATTCTGATACAACACTAATAGTACTTGAATCTTTTACTCTCAGAGCACGAATAATACGGAATCCTTTTTTTAAAAAATAATCACAGTCTTGCGGAGTTTCATTTCCATGAAATTGAATTGTTTTCAATTCTAGTTCAGATGATAATTTTTCTACTCTGTTTAATTTCTCATCTGCAAAAACACCGATTTTTTCATCAAAATACGACAAAGAAGGTATCATCTCTTTAGCATACTGATCTTCTAGAAATCTAGGTGTTCCCGGAACAAAATTAAATCCAAGAGCATCTGCACCAAAATTTATAGCTATCTCAGCATCTTCTATATTTGTTATTCCACATATTTTTACGTTAACCATATTAAACATCCTTCAATACTATAAAGGTCAAACTATTGAGTTTATACCACACTGTTTTTTAAAGGAACAGAATAACTTACGAATTACTCCCTCCCAAAAACATTGTATGAACTTCGTGACTAGAAATAAGTTGGTCTCTAGTACCGTCTATTTTGTTTTTTCCAAGTTCTAGAAGGTATCCACGGTCACATATTTCTAGGGCTTGTGTAACATTTTGTTCAACAAGAATAATTGTAAAACCTTGATTTGACAGTTCAATTATTTTTTCAAAAACCTCTTCTACATATTTTGGACTTAATCCAAGTGAAGGTTCATCCAACATTAAAATATTTGGATTTGTCATTAGTGACCTGCCAATTGCAAGCATCTGTTGTTCTCCGCCACTCATAGTCCCTGCAAATTGTTCTCGTCTTTCTTTTAAGAGAGGGAAAATTGAGAAAACATTGGACATAGATTCTTCAACTTTTCTTGAATCCTGCAAAATAAACCCACCTAATTCTAAATTTTCCCTAACCGTCATTTTTTCAAAAACTACCCTTCCTTGTGGAACGTAACCAAGGCCAGTAGATAAAATTTGTTCAGGCCTTAACCCTTTCAAACTTTGGCTCTGGAAAAGAATTTCACCTTCAGTTACATTCACAAAACCCATAACCGATTTAAGCGTAGTGGATTTTCCTGCACCGTTAGAACCAATAACTGAAACTATTTCTCCCTCAAAAACTTGAATTGAAACACCGTTGAGAACTTGCATGCCACCAGGATAGGAAGCACTAATTGTTTTGATTTCAAGCAAACTATTTTTATTCATGATTAAATCTAATGAAAGCATTTTCCTTAAAAACGAGAAAACAACTCTTTATTTTTTCGTGATTTGTTTAACTAAGGACTCTTGTTTTCATTCACATCAACAGGACTATCTTCTATCCAGACTGCTCCATCTTCTCCAAATTCCTTTTTCCAAATAGGAACTATTTGCTTAATTCGATCTATCGAAAATCTACATGCTTTAAATGCTGCATCCCTATGTGCAGAAGCAACTAAGATAAAAACAGCAACTTCTCCAATCTGCAGAGTTCCAATTCGATGAATAATTAATAAATCTGAGATTTCAAATCTTTCTTTTGCTTCACTAACAACTTGCAATAGCTTCTTTTCAGCCATTTCTTTGTAAGTATGATATTCCAAGTGAGTAACTTTTTGACCACGACTCTCACCTCTAACCATACCGGTAAATGAACAGGTAGCACCAAGTGATTCAGATTGAAAAGCGTTTATCAATTTATCTGTTTCTATTGGGGTATCAACAATTTGACATATCATCTAAATACCTCCACTAATTGGAGGAATAAGCGCTATTTCATCAGAAGCAGAAATTGTAGATCCTTCTCCTGCAAACTCTTGATTTATTGAAACAGCAATAGATTCCATACGACCTGAAAATTGAGGATACTTCTGCGAAAGACACTCTCTTAAGTCAGAGACTTTTCCTGACTCTTTTATTTCGATTTGAATCTCTTCAGCTCCAGTAACTTCGAGAGCCCATGCAAAACATTTAACTTTAATCAACATTTGTATCTCCAGTTTAATCAAAACAACATTTTCACATTTTAACACAACAAATACATATAAAAGTAATTGCTGTATAATTAAAGGATGAAAATTTCAAATAATCCAGGCATGAATGAAAAAATCTTAAGCAAATTAAGTTTAGGGCCATTGTCTTTTTATGATTTTATGGAAATTGCATTATATGATGTTCAAGACGGATTTTATTCTAAAGATCAAAAACAATTCGGAAAGGATGGAGCGTTTATAACCAGCCATTATCATGGGAAGTGGTTAGGTTCAATAATAGCAGGACAAATAAAAATTATCTTTGAAAAAATGATGAATCCAGACCATTTCAAAATTGTTGAATACGGTCCAGGGGAAGGATTATTAGCATTTGATATACTAGAAACTTTTGAGAAAAAAAAAGAACTGTTTGATTATATTTTAATTGAAAAGAGTAAAAATCTTACAAGAAAAAGCAGGGATTTATTATCAAAATTTAAAAAACAAATATCATTCCTTAAATATCCTCCAGATTCTTTTCAAGGAATAATCTTAGCTCATGAATTTCTAGATGCAATTCCTTTTCATGTTCTACAGAAAACCGAGAACGGATATAAAGAAAAATATATTACTTTAAAATCTGGTAAACTTAAGTATGAACTCGGACCTGTATCAAAAACTGAACTAATTGAATATACAAAAGAAATAGACCAATATATTGATCTAGGTCAGACATTTGAAGTTTGTCTAGACACCCAAGCTTGGATCGAACTTATAAATAAGAAAATGAAAAAAGGCGCAATTTTGATTTTTGATTACGGATTCTCAAATGAAGTTATATTTGATCAAACAAGATTTTCTGGTACGGCAAGAAGTTTCAGAAAACATATTGTGTCAGAAGTAGACTTAGAAAATATTGGAGAAGCAGATATTACTGCTGACGTTAATTTTTCATATATAGTAAAAACTGCTGAAAAGTTAGGTTTCACTCTAAATGGTTTTACAGATCAAACGCATTTTTGTATTGGGGGTGGAATTGCGGATTTAATTGAAAAAGAGAAAAAAATCGAATCTACTATAAATAATAGTGGAGTTATGGGAATTATGGATCCCACAGGATTAGGAAGTGGCATAAAAGTCCTCCTGCTTACAAAAGGAATAGATTTAAAAGGACTAGAAGCTTTTTCAATGAAACCAGACGATAGAACCTCATTTAATACTCTAAAAGATTAAGAAAATCTAAATGGTCTGACTGCTAGCAGTTCAAGTTGTATTTGTCTTCTTCCTCTCCAATTATTAAAACCAACCGAGAATGCAATCTCTATTTTTTCTTGTTCTAAATCGAATTTTTGAGACAAAATCCCTAATCCAAAACCTATAGAATTGATCCTTCCGCCTCCAACTTGAAAATCTAATTTCAAGTGTTCTTTATTAGAACCAACCAAAATTGGATTACCGACTATAGATAAAGGACCGCTCACAAATATAGGCTTCTCATTCTCTGCACCAAAGGGTGACAATCTCTCAATTTCTTCTACAAAAGAATCATTTATTTCAGTCAAATCAATTTTTTCATCAACCAAAAAAATCGATTCATTCTTCTTAGACAGGTTTGATTTTTTTAAAGCAGAGTTAAATAACCTACGAAAGGAATCAATTTTTTCTGACTTTATCGTTAAACCCGCTGCGCCTTTGTGACCGCCAAACTGGAGGAGTGAATCTGAACATTGTGCGAGAATATTATAGATATCAACACCTTCTATACTTCTTACCGATCCCTTTCCCTTAGCATCATCTATGTGAATTATTGCAGCTGGCTTATCGTATGACTCAACAATATTAGAAGCTACAATCCCTATAACACCAGGGTGCCATTTTTCACTCGACAAAACTATTCCATACTCAATAGACATTGGATCAGAAGACTCAACCTGCGAGAACGCATCTTCAATTGCTCTATCTTGGTGTTCTCTTCTCTGACGATTCCATTCTTCAATTTTTTCTGCTTGTGAGCGAGCTTTCGAGTGATCTCCACAAATAAGTAATTCTACTGCTGCTCTAGCATTACCTACTCTACCCGTAGAATTTATCCTAGGTGCCATCGAAAAAGAGATATCTCTAGGGGAAATAATAGTAGATTTTAAATTTGCTGCTGCTTGTAAAGCTTTAATACCAATCCTTCGACGATCTTTTATCGAATTACTCTCTTGAGAATCTTCATAGGAAAGTAATTCCAAACCAGTCTTCACAAAAAACCTATTTTCATCCACGAGAGGAACTAAATCAGCAACTGTTCCAAGAGAAACTAGATCTAAAAGATTTTTCAAATTTGGCAAATTCTTTAAGGAATAAGATTCATGCAATCTTCTTCTAATTGCTACAGCAAGTTTGAATGCAATGCCAACACCACTTAATCCTTTAAATGGATATAAACATCCTTCTTGTAAAGGAGAAATAACAGCAAAACAATTTGGAATTTTTTTAGAAGGTCTGTGATGATCTGTAATAATTAGATTAACTCCAATTTCTTGCGCATCTTCAGCTACTTCATGTGCACTAATCCCGCAATCAACAGTTATAATTGTACTACATTGTTTTGAAGAAAGTTCTTGAATGCCTTTCATAAACAACCCATATCCTTCCTCGAAACGACTAGGAATATAGTAATGAGTATCGATACCTAAAGAAGAAAAAAACGCAAATAAAAGTGTAGTGGAAGAAATACCATCAACATCAAAATCACCATAAATTCCTATTGACTTTTCTTCTAGAATAATTTCTACAATGTGTTCTACCGCTTTCTCCATACCTTTCATTAAAAACGGATCATGCATATCTTCTATAGTCGTATATAGGAATTTCTCTGCTTCTTTCGGATCAATTATATTCCTTAAAACCAGAAGTTTTGCTAAAACCTTGGGTATTTTTAGAACATTCTTTAATTGATTAACTCTACTGTCATCAGCGTGACGGATTGTCCACTTATTTGTGAAACTATTTTTTAGTGCTTCAGTAATATTCAATATCTCTCTCATTGAAAAAATATATTTTTAATGCATTCTTGGCTTATGAGTTCTATGCCATTTATTCGAATTATTTTTTATGATAGCCCTTATCATTTTCTTTCTTTCTTTTATATTGAGCACTATGTTTTTAGCTTTTTTATGAAGTGACCTATCAAACAATTGCATTGATTGGATAATTCTCCGCGATAATCTTTTTCCTCTACATCCATTCCCATTAATTAAAATCGAAAATCCAAGAATTTCGCCATTTTTTGAAAAAACATATCCGCTCAGAGAACTAACTCCATTCAAGTAACCAGTTTTAGCTCTAACACGATATTCATCTTTCAGTAATCTTCTACGTTTTTTCAAAGTTCCATCAATGGCAAAAATAGGAAGGGAAGAAACAAAATCAGAGGAAAAACGATGATCATGATAAGCATGAGCTAAAATTTTTACCATTGCATAAGGTGTGATTTTATTCATCCTACTCAGTCCAGAACCATCATAAATCTTAAAAGATTTTCCAGAGATTCCTATAGATAACAGATAATTTCGGATTGCTTTCAATCCTTTCTTCGAAGTACCCGGCAAACCATACAATTCAGCACCTAAAGTCTTTAGAATCTGTTCAGAAATAAAATTATTACTCCATTTATTCATTACTTTAATAATTGAAGAAAGATGTCTTGAAGAATGTCGAGCTAACAAGTTAGCCTCATTTGGAGTGCGGCCTATCTTTATTCTACCGGTCAAAATAATTGAATTCTTCTTAAGTAAAGAAGAAAAAACTCCAGCTGTATATGTAGATGGATGGGTTACAGGTAAACGCTTTAAAACACTTTTCCCTTTATATGGAATTTTTCCTTTAACAAGAAAAATATCTTTTTTTTTCTTAGAAAAGACTCTCTGAAAAATTAATTTTGACCTTCTAATCAATCTATCTTTTTTGACTTGAGATTTTATCTCAATCATTTCAGAGAATGGATTCATCCTTATACGCAAAAAATCCAAATCTCCTCTTTTTCCAGGATCTACATTTATTAAAATTGAATTGAAATTTAAAGAAAGTGCACTACTTGGAACCATATAAGTTTTTAGATTTTTATTTTTTTTCCAACCAATTCCATATCTTTTTTTATCAAAAAAGCTCTCATCTACAATGAGATTTCCAAGGATTTTTTTTACCCCCATAAATTTGAGTTTATTTGCCAATTCTTTAATATTTTCTTGAAGAAAAATAGGATCTCCATAACCTTTCAAAAAAATATTTCCTCGAATTACACCTCCAACTAAATTAGAGAGAGAATATATATCTGTCACGAATACATACTCAGGTCTAAGATAAAAAAGACTTGCTAGGGATGTAACTAATTTAATATTGGAAGCTGGTATTCTTTTTCTATGACCAAAATGAGAATATAAAGTATCTCCTACTGTTAAAGACTTTACAAAAAAACCAAGCTTTTTAGTTTTTTTGCAATGTCTTTTGATGGACTTGGTCAGGTTTTTCTTTAAAACTGACACCGATTTAATTCTATAATTAGTTTGAACTCTCTTTTTATTCGAGAATGCTGAAGAAGAGTTGAAAAGAAAAAATAGAAAGAAAAACAGGCATGTAAAACACAAACGAAAAGTCAGGGGGAAAAATCTACTCAATTTAGACCTCCTTCCCTAATTTTACAAAAGAGCAAGAATCTGTATTAATAATTTAACTGTAGGTCTATCAGTATAATCTATACCTATCTTACGAAACCTTACTAGTCCTTTCTTATCTATGATAAAGACAGCAGGTCTCGAAATACCTTCCTCAGGATGGAGAACACCAAAAGATCGGATTATTTTTCGTTTTTGATCAGGAATAATCAGAAATTGAACTCCAAGTTCACTTACTGTTCGATTTTTTTCATCATTTCCGTCCGTACTTATAGCAACAAGTTTAGTATTTTTATTGTCAAGCTTAGAGAAGTGCTGTTGCAACTCTACAAGTTGCTTTTGACAATGACCTCAAAAATGACCTCTATAAAAAACAATAATAAGATTCTTTTTCTCTACAATTTTTTTCGAACTAAAATTTTCAAACTCAAAATAAGGAGCTTTTTCACCAACCTTAGGTATTTCAGGATTAATCTGCGCAGCAGTAAGAGAAATAACCGAGAATAATATTGTAATAAAGCTAGTATGAAACAAAAAATACTTTATAAAAATCCTAAAACAAAAAACACTCATAAACATCTAATACTCCATAATTTTGGGATAAAATAATAATCATTATCAACATGACCCTGCAATCGACAAAACAATTGTATTGACGTTGAGTATAACATATGACAAATTCGTTGTTGGTTCTATCCGCTCATCCTTTTTTTTAAAGTGACTCCCTATTGAAATCCCGAAAAAACATTTTCAATTTTCTGTTTCTCTTGATAATTATTCCGACTATATTGAGTTGTTCAAAACAAGAACATTCGAGAGCAAATCAAATTGTAGTAGCCTTAGATTCAAATCCAACTCAATTAGACCCTAGACTATCTCAAGATTCAGTTTCAAACCAAATCCAAAGGTTTCTCTTTAGTCCTTTACTATCTTTCGATAAGAAAGGGGAAATCGAGTTAATACTAGCAAAAAAATGGGAACATCTAGATCCACTCTCTCATACAATAGAAATTCGAGAAAAAATATTTTTTCATAACGGGAAAGAATTAACTTCAGAAGATATCAAATATACATTTGAGTCTCTAAGAGACCCTCTTTTTGGTTCTCCAAAATCTTCAATGCTTAAGGACCTAAAAGAAATTCAATTAATTTCAAAATACAAGCTCACTTTCAAACTTAAAAGACCATCTGCCTCATTCGCTGAATGTCTTATGATTGGAATAGTACCTAAATCTGCGTCAAAAGATTTTCAACAAAAACCAATAGGCACTGGTCCTTTCAAGTTCTCACACTATAAAAATGATGAAACATTAGAATTAATTCCTTTCAAAAAATACTTTAAAAAGCCACCAAATTTCAAAAAATTAACTTTCAAAATTATTCCTGAAGAAACAATTCGTATTCTCGAGTTAGAAAGTGGAGGAGTAGACTTTATTCAAAATGGCTTCTCACCTGATATCTTGCCAAGACTAGAAAAAAATCCAAATCTAAAAATATCAAAAAGATTAGGAACAAATTTTTCATATATAGGTTTTAATTTAGAAGACCCAATTCTTTCGAACAAATTAGTTAGAAAAGCAATTGCTCATGCGATAAACAAAAAACCCATAATCAAGTATATTTTAAAAGATCTTGTTGTTCCATCAAATTCACTATTACATCCTAATCATTGGGCGTTCAATCCAAATATCCAAGAATACAAACATGATATTCAATATTCTAATGAACTTCTTGATAAAGCTGGGTATATCGATCCAGATGGAGAAGGACCATTACCAAGGTTTACTCTCACTTTCAAAACTTCTCAAAATGAACTAAGACTCCGTATTGCAACTGTTTTGGCTGACCAACTTTCTTCAGTAGGCATAAAAATCAGAATAAGATCTTACGAATGGGGTACTTTTTTTAGTGATATACGAAAAGGAAATTTTCAAATTTATTCACTTACTTGGGTAGGGATTTCTGACCCAGATATATATCGTTTTATCTTTCACAGCAACTTTTTTTCTCCAAAAGGATTAAACAGAGGGAAATATCATAACTCAAAGATTGATAAACTCTTAGAGAGTGCAAGCTTAAAACAAAACAAAAAATACAGAAAAACAAAATATCATATAGTGCAAAAAATACTTGCAAATGATTTGCCCTATATCAACTTGTGGCACAGCGTTAACGTAGCCGTGTTTAGTAGAAAGATAAAAGGTTATAACATCTATCAAAATGAAGTTCCTGGCCCACGATGGAACAATTAATAGTGGAAAG
>CAYWAX010000010.1:0-6521 GCA_964456425.1 uncultured Nitrospinaceae bacterium
ACATGATTTGTGACTAATTTCATTTTTAGTCCTGCGCCGTTATCTCCTATGTAATGAACAGATTCTCCAATAACTTCAAGAACATCTTTATGTTTATCTAGTCCTTTTTTGTCTCCTCCTACCATAATTGCGAGAGTTCCTTCAATAGCATGAGGAGCACTTCCACTCACAGGAGTATCTAGAAAAATAACTCCTCTTCTTTTGGCTTCTTCAGAAATCCTGATACTTCCTTCAGGTGTAATAGTTGAAAGATCAAAGCAAACTGTTCCCTCAGAGGCACTAATTAGAGCTCCTTTTTCTCCTAAAAAAGCTTCTGTCACATCATTTGTTTCAGGAACAGAACTCAGTATTACTTCAACATCTTTGCATGCTTCAGCAGGTGAAGAAAAAATATTTATTCCATTTTGTTCCGCTTTTTGGCATGCTTCCTTAAAAGGGTCATAGCCGTTAACTTCATAACCTGCCTTTGCAATATTATTTGCCATCGCACCACCCATGGTCCCTAAACCGAGGAATGCTATTTTTTTCTCCATGCTATGTCTCCTTATTAACAGTTTTTATTCAAGCATTCCTATATTTTAAAGACTACTTTCACCACCATAAACTTTATGTCTAGGTCTATCCTTTAAAACTTCTGCTTTTCCCCAGTCGGTAACGTTTTTAAATGCGTCACTTTTAATAAATGCTGTGAAATGATCTTTTGTTTCCCATTCTGATATTATTGTATAGGAATTAGGTTTTTTCACTTGATGATATAGTAAACTTTGTACATGCCCAGGTAGTTCTTGCAGTACATTCGAAACAACTTCGAATTTTTCCTCGAAAATATGCTCTTTGCCTTCTATAATTTCATAATACATGCCAACAGTAATCACGTTTTCTCCTTCTATTTTATTGAAAAATTATAAATATTTTTTAGTCAATTTATCAAAGTCTTCCTTGCCTAATAAATTATTGTATTCTTTGAAAGTAGACATCAAATGTTTTTTTGAATCTACTGAATTTTCTTTTTTTAAAGTACTGAGAATATCAGAAATTGATTTTAAGTATGTACATCTGATTATTCCAGGAAAAATAATTAATTTAAATCCCATTTCACCTAATTTTTTAACCGTAAATGCAGGTTCTGCTCTAGATTCATCAACTGTAGTCGCGTATCTTCCTGGAACATTACGACTTATATTTTCAAAATCTTCAGCTGATCCTTCTATTTCTATAAAAGTAAGATCTGCTCCTACTTCGTTAAAAAGAGTTGCTCTTTTTATCGCTTCTTCTATACCGTGTTCGGCCGCAGCATCAGTTCGAGCAATAATTAAAAGGTTATCGTCTTTTCTTGTATCAAGTGCTGCTTTTAGCTTTCCGAGTTGTTCATTGATAGGTACTACAGGTTTTGATCCTGGGAAATGTCCGCAATGTTTTGGCGTAATTTGATCTTCGAGTTGAATACAGGATACACCCGCAGTTTCAAGTTCTTGTACAGTTCTTATAACATTCAAAGCATTACCATAACCCGTATCTGCATCTACTATTAAAGGGATATTTGTAGCTTTAGTAATATTACTGCAAATTGAAGTCATTTGACTCATTGTCATTAGTCCGATATCTGGTTGTCCTAGAGTAGCAGCAGATGCTCCATTACCTGAAAGGTAATTTGCTTGAAAACCTGATTTTTCTACAATTTTTGCACTGAATGCATCTATACATGCAGGAACAACAATTGGCGCTTCATCTTCTATTAAATCTCGGAAGTTTTTATTTTTTTTTCCCATTTATTTTCTAATAATTTAAGAGAAAGATTAATTAGACGTTCTCTTATACTATATTTTATGTCAAGTATTGGTAATAAAAGTATAATTTATACTTTAGTTAACGTATGATTTATTTGTTTTTTTATGATTACTGCTAGTGATTATACAATTTTGTCTAAATAATTTTAGTAAAAGAATTTATTTCGGAGAACGGTGCAATATGTCTCTTATTCATCATGCCGCATCTAATTCTCTTTGGGTTTTCCTAGGAAGGGTTTCTGAGAGGATCGTAAGACTTATTGTAGTAATGTATTTGGCTAGACTTATTGGTCCAAGTAAATTCGGTATTTATACTTTGGCATTTGCAATTGCAGAATTTGCTTCAGTAGTTGCGGAAGTAGGCATGCAGAGGATAGTGGTTAGAGAAATAGCTTCCAATTCTGAGGATTCTCCAAATATTTTTGGAAGTGGATTAATTCTTAGAATGATTTTCTCTTTTATTAGTTGGCTTATGATTTGTATAGTAGCGATAGTATTTGTTTCATCTCCTCTCCAGCGTTGGTGTATTCTTTCTGCTTCCTTGCTTGTTTTCTTTTCTTTTCGAGTTGCATCTTTAAGGCAAGTTTTCGATGCCCCATTTGAAGCTAAACTTGACATGGGATTGCCTTCTTTTGTTTTTGTTGGAAGTGAATTATTCGCCGGTTTCGCCATCGTTCTTTTCGCGAGTATGAACTTTTCAATACCCTCAATAATTTTCATTGAACTACTTTGTCTCGGGGCAGGGTCTGTCGTTTTGTTTTTTTTCTCAATAAAAAAATTAAGACCAAATTGGAATATAGATTTTGTGTTGTGTAAACGTTTATTACGTTTCTCATATCCTATCGCCATTACTAATTTTCTTTTGATTGGTTATACGCGTGGTGATTTCTTAATTTTAGATTGGATGAAAGACTCTGAATCAATTGGTATATATTCTACTGCTGTGAGACTGACAGGTTCTCTCCAGATTCTTCCAATGGCAATTACTACTTCTCTTTTGCCGATAATAAGTCATAAATTTGTTTCTCTAGAGAAAGAAAAAATAAAAGATATATATAGAGGAATATTTTCAATTTTGCTTGTTTTTGGAATGTTTATTGGTCTTTCTTTAACATTTATTTCTTCAGAAGTAATAAATTTCACTTATGGTCCGGAATATATAGGCGCAGTTTTACCTCTACAAATTTCAGGATGGACGCAGTTTTGTAGTTTCTTGTTATATTTGCTTACCACTATGGTAGTTGCGATTGGACACGAAAAATATTTCATGATTTATGGTGTTTTACTTTTTACATTAAAGATAATATTAAATCTAATATTGATTCCAGATTATGGTTATGTAGGTGTAAGTATTTCTTCTTTAATTACCGAATTCTTCTTAATGGTAGTTTTAGTTATTTTTTTGGCAAGAAAAGTTGGACGTCCTTCTTTAAGATCAAGTGGAGTTGTATTTCTAAGTACTCTTTTGGCATGGTTGATTTCATCTTATGTAACAGGGATATCTTATTTTCAATTTTTACTAGGATTTTTTATATATTTTCCTTTAGTTTTTCTTTTTGGAGGAATCACTTCAGAAGGTATGAATTCTATTCGTCGACTTTTAAATAAGTAAAGATTTAATTTAGAGGAAAATTTGGCTAAAAAAAATATAAGAAAATACAATTCTAAAAAGTATTTTTACAGATTTTGTTTTAGTATTTTAGATTATTTGGGTGATTTATTTTTTTCTAGACAGAGACTCATTCCTGAAAAAATTACTAATATTTTAGTTTTTCGACCAGATCATCTAGGTGATGTAGTCTTTTCTATTCCCTCTTTAGAAATATTAAAAGAAAATTATCCTGAAGCAAAAATTGATATGGTGATAGGACCTTGGTCTTCTTCTTTGTTTGAAAATATTGGACAATTGAATGCCCGCAATTTTCATATTTTAGAATTTTCCTGCCCATGGCTTAAGCGTCCTAAGACTATTAAATTTGGTTTCTTATCAATCTTTCAATTAGTTAAATTGCTGAAAAATAGGATCAGAGAAATAGGGAAAAATTACGATATTGCTATAGATTTACGGGGAGATTTTCAATTGATTCTAGCTGCTAGAATCGCACGTATTCCATTTTTAGTAGGTCGTGGTTCAACAGGATTAGGGTTCCTCCTTGATATAGATGTTCCAAATTTTGAAAATAAACATCTAGTTGAGAGTAATTTGTTTCTTTTAGAAGAATCCGGACTCGGAAAGTTTCCTCTCAGAAATCCTCAAATAAAAATTGATCAGGAAAATACGGCAAAGAGTAGAATTTTACTCGAAGAAAATAAAGTTGATTTTTCAAGAATTGTTATAGGTATTCATCCAGGAGCTGGTCTACCTGAAAAAAGATGGGCGTGTGAAAGATTCGCTGCTTTGATTGAAATGATTTTAACTAACGATCAATATCAATTTGTTTTATTTGGTGGCCCTGATGATAGTTTTCTTATCAAGCAGGTAATTGATTCTTTACCTAAGTCTTTTTTGAAAGAAAAAGTGATCGATATGTCAGGCCAAGTCGATTCTCTAGGAACTTTTATGGGAGTTGTAAAAAATATGAATTTGTATATTGGTAATGACTCTGGTCCTACACATATAGCTTCTGCTATAAGTGTACCTGTTATTTGTATTTTTCAGGGGATTAATGATCCTGTGATTTGTCGCCCTCTTGGAGATTCCTCACAGATAGTTTCTGTAGAACCCAAAATTCAGAATAATTTAGAGAGGGAATATCCTCCTCCTTCTATTGAAGAAGTTTATGAGGTGGTAATTCGATGCGTATAGGAATTGATTCTCGAATGATATCTATGACTGGAATAGGTACTTATCTAAGGAATTTAATAGATGGTATTGGAGAGTTAGATAGAGAAAATAAGTTTGTCTTGTTCATGCATCCATCTGATATTGAAAATTTTAAATTACCTGGATCAAACTTTAAGCTGGTACCTTCTAAATCGATTCCTTATTCAATATCTGAACAAACTGTATTTCCAAAATTAGTTAGTAAATTTAAACTTGATCTAATACATTATCCTCATTATTTCCATCCATTTTTTGGGACTACTCCATTCATTGTAACAATTCACGATATGATACATCAACTTTTCCCGCATTTTTGCCCATCATATCTACATTGGAAAATATCCTGGTTGATGATTAAGAGAGTAGTGAAAAAATCTCGTGTAGTTTTAACTGTTTCAGAAAATTCAGCAAAGGATATTACAAATGAGCTCGATGTTGAAAAAGATAAAATGAGGGTAATATATAATTCTTTACCAAAAAAATGGGGTTCAGAAAACAAAAGAGAAATTTCTGAGGAACTAAAGAGTTTTCTTGAAGGAAGATCCTACTTTCTATATGTGGGAAATCATAAATTACATAAAAATATTCCTTTTTTACTCAAAGCTTTTTCAAATTTGAATAGGAACAAACATCTATGTTTAGTTCTAACCGGAGAAAATAAGCGTTTTGAAAAAATAATTTCTAGTCTTTCCCTACATTCATCGGTCTATTTTCTTGGAAATATTGACTTGAAAACTCTTCAAGGTATTTACTCTAATGCATGTGCAGTAGTCTTACCCTCTTTATATGAAGGGTTTGGATTGCCTGCTTTAGAAGCTATGAGTTTGGGCGTACCTCCTATCGTTTCTGATGCAGGTTCTTTACCGGAAGTGGTTGCAGATGCTGGTTTAGTTTTTCCTGTTTCTGATATGCAAGCTCTAGAGAATGGAATGTTGAGAATGTTTGAAGATGTTAAATTAAGAGATAGGTTGTCATATAAATGTTTAGAGAGAGCGTCGTCTTTTTCTATGTTAGATTCTGCAAGAAAGACTTTGTCAGCTTATAAAGATGCAATAGTGAATTTTAGGGAGTAGTATTTTGCGAGTTGCTATTATACATGACTGGCTCACAGGGATGAGGGGTGGCGAGAACTGTCTGGAAGTATTTTGTGAAATTTTTCCACAAGCTGATCTTTTCTCATTAATTCATATTCCAGGGTCAGTATCTCCGAAAATAGAGAGATTTAATATAAAGACTAGTTTCCTTCAACATATTCCAATGTCTAATAAACGCTATAGGGAAATGCTGCCATTGATGCCAAGTGCCATACGTTCTTTTGATCTAAGAGATTATGATTTTATTCTTTCAAGCAGTCACTGTGTAGCAAAAGGAGTGATGGGTGGATCAGAAACTTTCCATATTTGTTATTGCTATACTCCTATGAGATACGCTTGGAGTGCATATAATGAGTACTTTGGAAATAATAGGTTGAAATGGCCTATGACTTTTTTAGTGCCCAAAATAATGGAATATCTTAGACGTTGGGATTTTGAGTCAAATTCGCAAGTAAACGATTTTGTAGCAATAAGTCATACGGTTTCTGAAAGAATACAGAAATACTATGGGAGAAGTTCAGAAATTTTGTATTGTCCTGTTGATACGGACTTGTTTCAATCATCAAGCAATTCTAATGAGGATTATTATCTAGTAGTTTCAGCGTTTGCTCCCTATAAAAGAATTGATCTTGCAGTAAAGGCTTTTAACATTTTAGGGTTGCCTTTAAAAGTTGTGGGTGGAGGTCAAGATTTTGAAGTAATTCGTAGAATTGCAAACCCAAATATAGAATTTTTAGGATGGAAAACAGGCAAATCGCTTGTAGATCTCTATTCAAATTGTCGTGCATTTATTTTTCCTGGAGAGGAAGATTTTGG